>OMZT01000123.1 GCA_900315615.1 uncultured Veillonellaceae bacterium
CATTTGCGCGTGCGCGTATCGCGCTCGACTGTACCACCACGGCGATAGGATTCATCTGCGGCAGTATCGTAGGACTAGGTACACTGCTGATGGCATGCGGCACGGGTCCTTTTGTATCATTCCTGATGCGCCACGTGAGCCGCCCTTTGCTATACGGCAGGGATTAGCTGTGGGTGATGGAGAGGCTTTGGCCTCTCTTTTTTCTTGTCCATGAACCTATCTGATGGTAAAATGGTGTCAGAGTTTTTCTGTTTGCGGGGAATATGAGATGGACGGAATAGTTGATGCTAGGGAACTGATGGCGTATCTGTTTGGCGATGTGCTGCTGACGATGACGGATGGGCGCACGGTGCGCGGACGTCTGGATGAGTTGGCTGTGGATACGCTCGTCGTGGATGGCGTGCAGTATGCGCTAAGTGATGTGCGCGATGTAGAGCACGTGGGGCTCATAACGGATCATCATACGTACAAGGGCGGCGGTGAGATCGGCTGTTACTCATTTGGCGAGACTGATCTGGCAGAGGATTTTGATCGGTCGAAGCTCATATATGAGGATTTCGACTGCTTCGTCGCGTGCCATCTCGTGTGCAAGAAGTCTGTCAGGGCGAAGGATGTGCGGCTGCTATCGACGTCCTATCGCCTGCCGGATATGACGCTAAAGGGCAAGTATATCCTGCGCATGACGGATGGAAGCATCCGGACGGGGCACATCGTGAAGGGCGCAGAGAAAACTGCAGGAAATGGCCTGAGAAGCGGCTATCGTGAAGCTTTTCTCGAGGATGACAGTGGTACACGCCATGAGCTTGACCTCTCATGTGTGGCAGATATCCTCCCCATGCCGCTCGTGAACAATCATATATATGTGGATATGAACGATGGGAACTGCATGGATGGTCTTGTCGTTGCCGTGTCGAATGAAGCGGCGGGCATTATCACGCCAAATGGTCCTAAGCTCGTCCACTATAGGGATATGGCACGGCTCAGGTACCTCGGCAATATCTATATCTGCAGCCGTGATTCGCGCGGTGCCTCCCGCGATCGTAATCTGCGTTCCGTGAACGTATTCACCGCTGGCCCTAAGACGGGCAACATGTATCTCATCAAGACTCCGACACTCGACCCGTCCTTCAATGAAAGCTGGCTGTCCGCGAACAGGGCGGTCATCTTTTCGCCGGGTATCTGTGGGAAGGGACTTGTGGCGCGTGACGTCAGCCTGCCGGAGAGCCGTATGAAGCAGACCATTCGCCATGCCGTCGGTATCATCCTAGCCATGCCTAATACGGAAAAGAACGTTGGCTATGATGGTACGATAGGCGCGGAGTTTTATTCGCGTCAGTATATGGATATTTATGAGAAAAAGCATGGCACGAAGCCTAACGACACAGATCAGGTAAAGGCCTTTGCTCCTCTTGCGAACATAGATTTCACATGGGAAGCCAATAAAGTCTACGTAGTGGATTATACGTATGCAGAGGAGGACCACGAGGAAAAGAAACGAGCTCTTTGTGTATCGAAGCGCGCTGAGTTCAGACGTGACATGGTGTCGAGGCTCCGCATAGACGAAACCGGTGAGCTGCATGTGCTGCCGGCATCAGTGGCGTATCTGCACATCGCGATAGCGCAGAGGCTTGGCGTGTCGCTCAATATGATAGACGGCAGTGAGAAGCATGGCATCGTGACGGCATATGATGGCCCAGTTATCACGCTTTGCTATAACGGCGATGATGGTGAGGAAAAGACCGAGGAGGTGCCGGAGGAAACTGTCTCAGATGTGCGCTATACCGGTATGATCACGAACGAGCTCGGCAGCGGACAAGGCATGATCGTAAACCTCTGGTTCCACGTGCATGAGCTGCGCAAGGCCGGCGATAGCATATACCTGAAGCAGGGACGCAGCCTCGACTTCACGGTGCGTCAGTCAGACAAGGGCAATGGCTGGACGGCGGATGATATAGTGCCTTTGCATGAGGAGATGTTGCATGGCTTCCTGCTGAAATACGATGGAGAGACATGCGTCATACAGCCGGGCGATGAGCGGGATGAGGCGGCTGCAGAGTCATACCGCATCACGGGACTGATACCCGCCATAGAGGACAAGCTCGTGCGCCTGAGACTGGATGGCACGAGGAAATATCCTATCACCTACATGCTGCGCCAATCCGGGCTCAGGAAGCTCATCGTGCTGAAGTACATAGCAACATCGCGCGCGGACATGGTGAGCGAAGAGAAGCCTGTGCCTGCTATAGAGCATGGATATATTGTGAAGTATATCCGTTCAAAGGGATTCGGCTTCATCGTGAAGGAAGAAAATCTGCAGAAGTCACTGAAGACACATACAGGAAACATATATTTTAGGGACACGGATGTGAGGGATATCTCATCTTGGACGCTCGATACCATGAGGAACTATTATCCTGTAGAGTATGAAAATGGATCCCTTCCAAACACAGCGAAGAATATACATATACTGGAGGAAAAATCCATCTCGAAAGCACCGCAGCCATCCATACTCAGCCAGGAGCCGCCAGAGTTTATGGCAGGCGAGAGCATTATCTTGCAGATGCCTGATGGGACGAATGCGGGCGGCAGGCTCCAATCAAGCGATGCCGGTACATACGTGCTCGATGACGGGCGTAGCTTTAGTGCCGATGAGGCGACGCTGTGGCGGTTCGGTATGGTGACCGCATGTGATATGGATAAAGGCACGGCGACGATAAGCGGACTTCTCCTCTTTGACCTCGATGTAGCAGAGAAAAAGCTCATAAATGTATTGCACAGCTCTGTGAGGAACCTCGTGATATACACGTGCCGTGACGGCAGGGTCACGTCTGTAGAGCGCGTCCCAAAGTGGGCTGCCGCACTCGTGCGCTGGGAAAGGGTGACTGTCACATCGGGCAAGCCTTCGGATCTCAGCTTCAGCGCGGGTGACAGGCGGTATCGTCTGGCAGTATCGGCCGACGCGTATACATTGCGCCTTCTGAAGGATGGCAGGCTTGCCGGCATAGATCTCTACGTGCGCGATGTCGTACATCCATCTGCAATGAATGGTGGTATAGCGCTCGTGCATGATGCCGCAGAGGTGCGCGTATCCGAGCAGGACGCGGATATACTTTATGATGCCGGCATGGATACATTCCTCGGGCGTCAGGATAAGACGACGGTGCAATATCCGCTTTTTGGATCGCCTATACTACTTCATAGCAGGCTGGGACAAAAGCAGAGGATCCGATTCGATGTATCGGCTGATGGCTGTGAGCTGGAGGCTCGTCTTGTCGATGAGACAATGGATGAGGAGACGCAGAGAAGCGTACTCGAAGAAATAAAATCAGAGAATAAGACACTTGCGGGAATGACGCATGAGAGCCTGGTGGCATTCCTCATTGGTGGTATCAATCCTGCGGCGCTCGAGCTGCGTGATGTGGAGCTCGACGATACGGGTATGCCGTCTGGCACGGAGGAAGCGCAGAAAGCATATGTGCAGCTCATGCGCAAGAAAACCGATGAAGGCAGGCTTGCCGCGGCAATGATTGCGATACGGTTCCCAGGATTCAGCCTTGGCGGCGCGGGACACAAGGTGATAGACCGGGACAGTCGTATCAGCCGTCAGCTCGCCGATACGCTTCGCCGCATCTGCCGCAAGCAAGAGGTAGCGCAGGTACTAGTGACGGGTGAGCATGCGTATTATCTCTCCGTCTTGGAGCGCTATCCTGCTGCCGGCTACTCGGGTCCTGCACAGTTCTGCACGCCGGACTGCCTATACAGGCTTTTCATGACGGACTTCGGTGAACAGCAGGAGCTTCGCAGCCATGTGTCTGGACAGCATGCGGCTGGCTGGAAGCATGTGGAAAAGCTTCTCGCGCGTGAGTGCCTGAAGGACGCGGACATAGCCGCACATCTGATGCTGATAAAGGAAGAAAGCGTAGAGAGGGTCTGTGGTATCCTCGAAAAGAATCCATCGGCTGTGGTGCGTATACGTCAGGTGGCGTCACAAGCAGGCGTAGCGGCGGGCAGCCGCGAGCTTTATGCGACAGTTGCGCAAATGAGAGAGAAATATAGGGACTTGCGGATGAGGTTTCACCGCAAATTCGCGGAAATCGCAGAGGGAGGCGCGGTGAGCGGCAGGCTCCGCAACGAGACAGCACGCATGAGGGAAGGCTTCATGAAGCTCACAACGCATGACGACGAATCAAGGTTCATGCGGCTGTTCCGCTGTTGTTCGGATGTCGGCGGCTATACGAATAAGCCGGGCTTTGAGGAGCAGGAGCAGGTGCTGAAGAAATCCTACCGTGAGGCGTATGACCTGTCGCAGGAGATACTCTCTCATCCGACGCGCGAGGCAGCAGAGCTGCTCATGCCGGGCGGCACGTTTAAAGGCAGCCTCATGGAGCGCCTGTGCGATGAGATATCAGGTCTTTTGAATCAACTCTATCAGGGCGCGGACGCACAGCCGGATATCTCCTGCGTGCCGAACGAAGCCGTCCTGCGCGAAGGCCAGGAGACGATTGCGCTCATCATATCCAACGGCAGCCGCAGTCAGAACAGACAGCCTGCCGATGACGTGGTCATGCATTTCGAGTCATTCGATACAGAGGCATTATCTATACAGGAGACATGCTCCGTAGGGCGCGTTGCGGCAGGCGGGCGCGTGTCCATCGAGGTGCCTGTGAAGCTTGGAGCAAAGTCTGATAATGGTATCGTGAGCCTTGGCTGGTCTGCAGAGTACGACTATGCGGAAGCATTCCGCGATGGCAGCGTAGTGACAACTCGCCACACGCAAAACGGCGGCGTCATCGACCTGCAGTATATGGATGAGGATGATGGATTCGAGAAGGACCGCGATGCGAAAAATCCGTACAGCGAGCCTGCACAGGGCAAGCCTTTGGAAGATGCCAGCATGTTCTATGGTCATAAAGAAGAAGGCAGAGCGATACGTGACAGCATCATACGCGAGACCGGTGGCAAGCTGTCTATGGTGCCCGGCAGTGCTGTCATCGTGCACGGTCAGAAAAAGAGCGGCAAGACGAGCCTCGTGAATCAGGTGAAGAACTTCATCAATGATGATCCTGCACTCTCAAAGCAGGCGATCATGATAAACTTTGCCAACATCCTCACGGAGACGGGCGGCAAAGAAAACCTGTCGGGCTTCCAGCACGCTTTCTATGCGGATATCATGATCAGATTCGAGGACGAAGTACATAAGCACCATAAGGATGTATTCCAGCTTCTCGATGAAGCGCATATAGAGATACCAGATCTCTTAGATCCGGAGTACAATGAGATATGGCCCGCGAAGTTCGATCAGTTCTTCTCGGACTTTGCGCGTATTGATGGCGGCAGGCACACACTCGTTATCTTCATGGATGAATTCACGCTTTTCTGCTCGGCCATCTTCGAGGCGGTGCGGGAGGATCCAACAAACAAGGCGATGACGACACTACCGGGGTTCATAAAGACGTTCTCGCAGCGTGGGTTCGTGCAGGTCATCATCGGACATGAAAGCATGATGCGCGCGTTTGACAGCCTTGGTGTCCTGAACCATACAGCGGAGTTTGCTACGGCGGTAGAGGTCGGACCGCTCGATCATGACTCGGCTGCAAGTCTCGTCACGGAGCCTATGGAGCGCGCCTTCGGGTATAATCCATACGGTACTGAGCTCGGCAGGCAGGCAGTTGAGCGGCTGCTGGACCTTTCAGGATGCAGCCCGACGTATCTCATGCGCTTGTGCAACCGGATGTTCATCTACTATGTGAGCGACAAATGCCCTGCACGTCAGATACTCACGGGCGATGTCGAGACGATGCTCAGGAGCTTCGTCGCAACGTTGCTGATAAAGGACTTCGACATGCTTTTGACGGAGGACGGAGACGAGTCCGTCGAGCCGGAAAAGCGCAAGACATATCAGTACCTGCAGTGTGTCGCATTGCTGTCTTTCGATTCATACGACAGGCGTACAGCCGACAGCAACGAAGCGACGCGCAAGATGACAGAGCGATACGGATACAACGCGGCAGTCGTTGAGCGCGTGAGGAATGTACTCGAAGCGCGCCGCGTGATATCCATCACCGAGGGCGGCCGCGTCAAGATCAGCGCAGGGCTGTTCTCAGAATTCATCAGGCAGAAGAACGGAATCTGACAATAGGAGAAAAAATGGCATATAGTGAAATTTTCATCGGACGAAAAGATATATCAAAAAGGCTGATGGCAGACGTGTTCTGCGGAGCGGACTCATATGGCATGTGCTGCTCTCTCACAGGTCCAAACGGCGTCGGCAAGACGACACTCATCCGTCACCTCGCGAAGGCATTTAGGGAGGCGGGCTATCCTGATACATACTACTTCAGCACGATACTGAATGACGGAGATACATTCTGGGGATTCTGGTCGCGCTTCGTGCTGGAGCTTGCCGATACGATACCTGAGGAGGCACTGGAGGCGGCACCGAATCCAGACTCTTTCTACATAAAGAAGATACTGAAGGCGTATAAGTTCTTCGATGAGAACCTCGGCATGGCTCAAAGTGACGAATTCAGCTTCAGGCAGCGCGCAATGCTGCATTTTGACCATATCTTTGAATACTATACGGAGCTGGGTATACGCATCATCATCACCATAGACGAGTTTGACAGGGCGCGGACGATGTTCAAGGACGGGCAGTTCTTCCAGTACCTGTTCAAGCTCACGCCGAAGGGGACGGCGAGGCTGAACCTCTCAATCGTCACGATCTCGCGCCGCAGCATAAGCACGATAGCACATCACATGCAGGAGGGCTCGAACATACAGGATGCATATCCGGCAGTGGCACTCGCGGGCTTCACGAATAGCGAGCTTCGCGAATACTTCGACACGTATCGCGATTTGCCGTGCGGTGAGCTGCCAGAGGACAAGAAGCAGGAAATCGTTTACATCTGCGGCCGCTCGCCAGGGCTCTTGATGGGAATGCGCCACGAGATAGAGCTTCTGGGCGAGCCTGACGTTGAAGGCATCTACCGCAATCATGGTGCCTTCGTGAACAATGCGTTCAGGCGCATGTGCACGCTGATGGAGACGGAGTATATCAACAAGGACAAGAGCACGAGCGGCATGAACGTATACATACAGCAGTTCATCGGCCCTGCGGTATCGCCGCATATCCGCGAGCAGGCGGAGTATCTCTACCAGTTCGGCTATGTCACGCAGCCGCTTATGGGCGAGGAGAACGTGTACGAGCTCGCTGGCATGGATCACTGGCGTGACAAGGATAATCCTATGGGGCTTGCATATGAGCCGCTGTCCCCGTTCTTCGTCGACTACGTTGAGAATGTGATACTGCCTGAGAGTAAAGAATACCTCGCATCGCTCCTCTCCAAGACGGAGCTTGCCGTGCGCGCCTTTATAGAGCGCGTGCTTTCCAAGGAGTCGCCAGAGGGATGGAATAAAATGGTTGACGCGGCCTGCCCAAATCCTGACAAGGTGAGATTTTTCCAGAATCTCAGGCGCACCGCGATGAATAATAACGCGGATGTGCGCAACGTGAAATATACAAAGCTCGATGTGCTGGCGTTCGACGAATACTGGGGAATCATGAGGCATTACTGGGACATCTTCGGCGGATACTTCAAGGGCGCGTCCGTAGAAAAGCTGCAGCGTGACTTTCGTACACTAAGAGACTGCCGCAACACGTCGGCACATCTAAACATCGATGTATTCAACGAGACGAATCTCGACAATATGAAGCATATATGTGAGCGCATACTTTCGTATACCGACCCATCTCATAAGCCCGACGCCATGCCGCCTGCTACCAAGAGCCATACGGCAACTGCGAAAGGTAAGTCATCAGGACATGCGGCAGCGGGGGCGAGCCCATATGCCGGCACAGAGCCGCCGGATACGGCAGGCATGATCGGTAAGCGGTACCAGCTCGTAGATCTCAGCGTTACATCCACGAAGGGACTGCGCGGGACACTCGCGGGCACACGCTATCCGGCATCGCTGTCGAAGAAGTACCTTTCGGCGCATAGCCAGACCGCCGCAATCCTTTCAGGCGCGAGCAACATACAGGTGAAGCCGGTAAAGTGGGACACCAATGCGGGCATATTCAACATTGAGCTGGTGTCAATCAGCATGTGAATGGCAGAGAATGTTTGTCCGATGAGCGATATATGAAGTGACGATAATCGTTTCGTTCATAGATAGCCAATGATAGGGCTATGTAATCGAGGGTAGAGAGGTGTAAGGAATTGCCAGCAAAGAAATGGAAATGTATATGTGGGCAAAAAAATGAGGAGAGGGCGCGCTTTTGC
>OMZT01000144.1 GCA_900315615.1 uncultured Veillonellaceae bacterium
CAAAGATGTATTCGAGTATATCCTCGAGCACAACCCGTCCTGCAACCTCTGCGCATTCTACGACTCTCCCGTACGCAATGGGTCACCAAAGGAGCCTTCGCGCTATCGTGATATGCCTGTGCGGTTCTTTACCTCAGACCGGAAGATTGCGGCAAAATACCAGATTACCTTTGCGCCTTATTTCTATGTCTTCTCTCCCTGTAGCTTTCATTCCTTTCCTGCACCGGCAAAAGAATATCAGCAGGATGTATTCTTTATCGGTGAAGAGAAAGGCGACCGGCGCGCACAGCTAGCGCGCTTGTCCGCAGTGCTGGATGAGGCACATCTATCGCACCTTTTCCATCTCGTACCACAGAACCGTCATCGCAGTCTATTTCATCGGCACCGCCCAGCCAGCGGCTATATGCCATATAGCGAGGTGCAGGAGCATATCCGCTCGAGCCGTGCCATCCTGGAGCTGATCTCGGACGGCCAGACAGGCATCACGCAGAGACCCTTTGAAGCCATGTTCCTGCAAAAGAAGCTTATTACGTCCAGTGCTGAGGTCTCGCATTATGATTTCTATCGTTCAGAGAATGTCTTTATTCTCGGTGAGCGGCCGCTATCAGAGCTTCCTGAATTCCTGCATACGCCGTTCTCGCCCATCCCTGAGGAAATACTGCAGGAATATACACTGGAAGGTTGGCTGCAACATTTTTTAGTGGACTAAGCCGCCAAGATTCTCTAAGATAGCCTTATCAATTGTATCGAGCAGAGCGAACCGCTTACGGTAGTTCGCTCTTTTTCTTGTGGGGATTTCCTCCATCGTCTTTCGGTACTCTGTCAAGGGGAGTGAGTAGAACCTTTTGTCCTCGCAGGGTGTGCCACCAGACTCCTCCCAGAACTGGCTGAAGTTCGTTTTCAGTTTGCGGTCTACGCGGACATGGTTATTCGCATAGTAGCCGTAGTTCGTCACGGCGTAGATATGATGAAGTTTTAATGCTTTTGCTACCTCCTGTGTGGCATGCAGGATAAGGTTCTTTGTGCGATAGGCATGACAACGTTTCGTTACTTTCTTAATCACATCACGAGCGTTTTCCATGTTTGGTCCCTGCATCGCGCCAAGCCACATGGACCACTCGCCCTGCTTATCCTTTGCTATCCAGAACATCATCTGGTAGAGCGCATCTCTGCCCAGATAAAGCACCACGGACAGCAGGCCCTCTTTCCTCTGCCCTGGGTGGTAGCTCAGGCAAAGCTCCATTGGCTCCCCCTCATCCTGGGACTGCCAGAGCAGCATGGATTTCCCACGATAGAGATTCAGTACCCATGTACCCTCTAGATGCTGCGTCAGATACGTCATATGTTCTTCGACGATCTGTGCCCGCTCCTGGAACGTCGATTTGTTATAAAAAAATGCCCGTGTCGGCTGCTCGTAGACGAAGCCATAGGTATCTGCGATCTGTGCCAGTATAGGAGTACTTTGAAAGAAATCCTGCAGCCTCCTCATCCGATGTGGATGAAGCATGCATCTTATGAAGAAGACGATGAAACGATGAACCTCCCTGGGATTCTCCATATTGTAGATTTTCTTACCAACTTGGATATACTCTAACATGCCCATTCTCCCTGTCTAATCTCAACTGAATATACGCTGCCAGAACTCTGCCAATTTAAGCCGACGAAGCTGTCGACGTATAGATCGGTCTTTGCGCTTCAGATTTGGCTGCGGCATAGGAACATCGCGAAAAGCCGACTGAGATAATGCGCGATAATATTCAGCATTAAACTCCGGATAGCAGCGGTATTCCCATGGCTTGTAGCCACCAGCATAATGCAGGATAGCGATATTTCTCCTCGCCTCAATGGCCTCATCACGTCTCGCCTTATGGCGAAGCACCTTCAAGAACAGATACCAGACTGGTGGAATGACGTTCCATCGCATTGGTAGCTGCCACCAATCATTTAAGAATATCTTATTCAATGTATCCTGATCATGATGTGGGAATTGCGTCGTCTGGGCTAGTTCAAGCAGCTTTTTCCCATAATGATGTTCGCGCCATTGATTCAGATCAATAAGCATGACACCTGAATTAAAATACGCCATCGTATCATCCAATGCCATCAGTGATTTCTTTTGCGTCCAGCTTTTATGCGAGCACATAATGCCAAAATCCTTGACCGCCCCCACAGGATATCCATGTAGATCCATTCGCCATAACTCTTCGATATCAGCCTGTGCTACGATATCGCAATCTACGTACAAGACTTTGGAAACGTCCCGCGGTAATAGCTCAGCAATACTGAGTCTAGCGTAGGCCGCCAGACTGATATGACCTGACGTATACAGCGACTGTTTCCCCGCCTCTGAAAAAGGTATCGCATACGTTTTCGCTCCAAACTGAGCCAATGAATCATCAACCTTCACGAGGATGTTTTCCGGTACATTATCGGCCAGGAAGTAGAATACGACCTGCTCAGGATGCTTCATATGCTGAAGAATTGATATCATAGCAATAGCAGCATGCTGTGCGTAGCTTGCATCAGCTGCCATAGCTATGCACATATGATCATTTTGTGTTGATACTTGCATGATATCCTCCAAGCTCCTTATCATAGATGAGTGACATACATTCTCGAAGCGGTTACACCGTACAGAAAAAATGCGGGTAGGCTGCTCATATACGAATGAGCAACTATCCGCTATCTTGCACATGTAATCATCCTGTGTAAAAAGACACGATTCATCCATCTCTCTTATGGAAATTCCCTTACACCGGGCATTATGTCCAGCACCTATCATAATACCCTATGCGTCAATTCCCAAAAGCCTTTCATTCCTAGATCTTTGAGTCTTTCATAGCAAGCGCGCTGCTCGACATCTGCGGATATTCCTTCACGAACCATTCTATATATGGTATATCATCATCGGTTATCGGTATGCACTTCATTTCCTCGTCAAGCCACCATATATGCCTGTCTGCCAGCTCCTTATAAATGAAATTATCCTGTTCTTCCTTTGGAAGCTTTAAAAGAGGATTATCTACTCCATCAGAGGTCGAATGAAACTTTACCTTTATGGCATCCACACCACCCATCGATGAGAAATGCCACCCGCTAAGGACCATAGGCAGTCGATTTCTCCTGTCCCTGATCTCCTGTGGCGTCGTCAAGTCCTTATACATCAATACAATCGTTCCGCACCAATGGGATGTCCGCTCATAATCCACGAAGAACTCAAACATGCGCTGCTCACAGACGATGGGACTGTACCGCAAGAAATCAACGATCCTGCCCCTGCTGCCTATAGCCTGCAATGATTTCAGGAAGCATCTGAAGTTCCTAGATAATCCCCTGACACCGCTGCGCTCGCCGACGTTCCCGAAGCAGGAGAACAGATGTATATCCCCTCGATTCGCGCGTATATTCTTGATGAGCTCCGGCGATGGTATCTCATCTAAATCTCCAATGATCACTATATCATCGGGTGCGCACCCATCCAATCCCTGCATGATACAGTTCCGCTGATAGATCTCTATATCTAGCTTGCCTGGGTTCTCTATGACTTTATCCGCCTTCACATAGCGGATCTTGTCACTATATCTTGCGAATTCTTCAGCCCTCATCTCGAAATTATACGGTTTGGGCTTCCCCTGATATGTTTGTCCAGCCTCAACTATAACGAAGCAGTCCACCAAATCATACAGCATCTTCAGCCGCCATTCGAGCAGCGCGAACTCATTGTAAAACGTAAAGCAATCATATATCTTCATATATTCACCTTCTAAACCGTCTTTATTTCCTACGACGCCATACCACATCGCGTAGGAGGCTCTCCCACGCTGGCCATACGATATCAGGACTATATTTCTCCATGGACATGCGCGCATTTCCGCCAAGTTTTATGCGAAGGCGTCGATTGCGTATCAATCGTTGCAAATGTCCCTGAAAATCTGTTTCATCCTTTGCCAAAAGGCCATTTACGCCATGCTCTATCAGCGTACTGACGCCCGGAGCCCCCTTGAATGCCAGCACAGGCAGCCCCGCCCCCATTGCTTCTGTCATTGCAAGGCTGAACCCCTCCCATGCCGATGGGAACGCAAATATATCAGCCGATCTGAGCACACTTGATATTTTTCCGGTTACACCACAG
>OMZT01000121.1 GCA_900315615.1 uncultured Veillonellaceae bacterium
CGAAGACGCGGGATATGAGGGATATCGTTCAATCTCTGGATATACAGATACTCCAGGTGATGGTGTCGATCTACGGCTGTATGAAGTGTATGCCGACGCAGCCTAGGCGAACCCCCCCCCAGGACCACATAAGGATTTGCCGGATGACAATCCATATTAAGAAAGATGGCTACACTAAAACAATCGTGGAAAGAGCCATGGAGAGCTCGGACGTAGATGCGCATGGAGAAGATAGATGGAGGTAGCTGGCGTGAAGGATAGAATTTCCGGCTTGGAAGAACGTTTTGGCCAGATCTTCAAATTCGGAATAGTCGGTGCTTCCAATACTGTCATCTCATATGTGGTCTATGCCATATTGGTCTACCTCGGTATGCATTATCTCGCAGCTAATGTCATTGCATATTTTGCCGGCGTCATAAACTCCTTCATTTGGAACAGCAAATACGTTTTTAAGGCTGAGGAGGATCCCAACAGAAATCCCTTCAAAGTATTTCTCAAAACATTGGCTGCCAGCGCTTTTACAGGGCTTGTAGTCAATAACGTGTTGCTCGTATTATGGGTGAATGTACTGAATCTCAGTGAATATTTAGGCCCGATATTGAATGTATTAGTGACGTTCCCAATTAATTATATTCTTAATAAGTATTGGGCTTATAAGAAGGAAGGATAGTCAGGAATGCAGCCTTCAAATGAGCGTTCTCATGCACCTATGTTCTTTCTTGTCATCCCCTGCTTCAATGAGGAAGAAGTCTTGCATGAAACGGCAAGCAGACTTAGGACAAAGTTTGACCAGCTGATACAGGACAGGCTTGCTGATCCGGAGAGCCGTGTTCTCTTTGTAGATGATGGATCGAAGGACTCGACCTGGAAGATCATTTCTGAGCTGCATGACGAGGATAGCTTGTTTTCTGGATTGAAGCTCTCCCGTAATGAGGGGCATCAGTCTGCACTGCTCTCTGGTCTTTTATATGCAGCACGCTATGCAGACGCAATTGGCTCGATGGATGCCGATCTGCAGGACGACATCAACGTCCTCGACCAGATGCTCGAGAAGATAGCCGAAGGCTACGATGTTGTGTATGGCGTGCGAAACAATCGTGATACAGACACCGGCTTCAAACGCTGGACTGCCCAAACGTTCTATAAGTTCCAGAAATCTATGGGTGTCGATACCGTCTATAACCATGCCGATTACCGAGTGATAACTAAGAGGGTCGCGGAAGATTTGGGGGAGTATAAGGAGGTCAACCTCTTCCTGCGCGGAATAATTCCTCTGATTGGATATAGGTCCTGCTGTGTTTATTACTCGCGAGGCGAAAGATTTGCAGGCGAGTCGAAGTACAACCTCAAAAAAATGGTCGCATTTGCGGTGGATGGGATCACATCTTTCTCCATCAAGCCGATAAAGATGATTGCGGTCAGCGGTTTCATTATTTTCCTGCTAAGTCTTATTGCGCTTATCTATCTGCTCATCGGGCATGCTGTGGGGAATGTTCAGATTGGATGGACGAGTACCATGGCTTCAATATGGCTGCTTGGAGGTCTGCAGCTTTTTGCCATTGGTATTGTCGGTGAATACGTGGGCAAGGCGTATCTTGAAGCAAAACGTCGTCCACGTTACTTCATCGATAAGGTTCTGCTGACTGACACACAGAAGCATGACGGGAAAGATGTCACATCGGACTAACTGAAGCCGACGGGCAAGGTTGAGCAAAGGTCTAGATTTCTCTTGGGAGAACAGTATGCCTGCAATAAGCGTCTGCATGCCAACATATAACGGAGCGGCTTATCTGAAAGAAGCGATAGATTCCGTTTTGAGCCAGTCCTTTACTGATTTCGAACTCATCATCACGGACGACTGCTCCAAAGACGAAACGTTGAGCATCGCACAATCTTATAGCGATTCAAGAATTCGGGTCTATAGGAACGAAACAAATAAAGGACTAGTTGGCAACTGGAATGAAAGCCTTGGCAAGGCGGAGGGGCGCTACATCCAGTTCTTTTTCCAGGACGATATCATGGCACATAACGGTCTTGAGAGAAAGTTCGAGCTGATGGAGGAGGATAAGTCGCTCGCCCTTTGCTTCAGTGCATCCTGCATTGTAGACTCCAAGGATGTTGTGACAATGCA
>OMZT01000119.1 GCA_900315615.1 uncultured Veillonellaceae bacterium
AAATAAAACGGCCTCACGAACCCTTAAATCAACACACCCAGCCCACGGGTCATCACGGCCGGGCGGGGTGCGACCTGCTTAGTTTATATTTCATCAAAGACCTCACCTTAATGCGGCATGGTGATAATCCATGATTAGAAAAAGCAATACTGCCCACATCGTTATGGGCAGTATTGCTTTTTATCTCATCCGTATAGTGCCAATATGTCGATATCATTCGCGAATCTTACCGAATGCCTGCAGGCACATAAAGAAGCATACCAACGCATATATCAAGAGCACGAGCGATGACTCTATCGCTACTGGCGTACCTGTCCCAAGGCCACGCAGCAAATAGCTTGTATGCGTCAATGGAAGAATCTCAACAAACCATCGTACAACCGTCGGTAGAGCATGAGTTGAAAAGAAAGTACCGCACAAGAAAGACATGGGCAATAATATATAGGTATTCACCTGCCCCATTTCCTCATATGTTGATATTTTCATGGCAGCATAAAAGCCTACCTCACTAAATACAATGCAATTGAGTATAAGCACAACTAGAAAAAGCGGCGTAATCGCAAATCTTGCACCAAAAGCATACGCGAGGACAACGATTATCGACGAAGAAATAAGTCCTCGAAGCACCGCTGCTAGTACCTTTCCTATGACATAGGCCGCAGGAACTATAGGTGCTATAAGATATTCATCCAAGCTTTTATGATATATGCGTTCTGCATGTACGGGTGTGACGCTGCTGAAGCTGATATTCATAGAGTTCAAGGCGATGATACCTGGTACCAGGAAGTCAAGGTATGTACCGCCATCCACCTGTATGCTGCGGCCAAGTCCCCAGCCGAATGCTACTAAATACAGCATAGGTGCCACCATACGGCTTAATATGAACTTCGTCATTCTATGCTTCAAAACCACCCAGTCGCGCCAGAACACGGTCCAGATGTCATAAAGCAAGCTCTTGACCATCATTTGCGCGATAAAGCTTTTTCAAGGAAACGATCAAGCTGAACTGCAAAGCGAACATGCGTGCCATGACCTATCACACCATGCTCATCAGATGCACTAACATTGAAGATAATCTTCCGTCCTTCGACACTTTCGACTGCTGCCTCAGCATGTATGCTGCCGCCCACGGGAGACGGTGCATCATGCGTTGACTGTATCCCGCATCCTACGCTAGTCCATCCATCTGGAAGAAGGCCTTCTATGAGCTCTGTCGCTGCTTTCTCCATCAGGCAAAGCATTGCAGGCGTGGCATAGACGGGCATCGATCCACTTCCCATCACCTGCGCCGTCTTATCCATAGTAACCCTTTCAGTAACTATATTTCTCATTCCTGGTTTTATCTCAGTTATTTCCATAGAGCCGCCCCTCGTATACACAAGATATCTGCTGATCACATTTCTTCTGCTGCAGCCATATTCTTCCTTATACTGTCGCAGCATTCATGAAATACCGCTACCTCTTCATCCGTCAGCGGAAGCTCGATGACCCTCTCTATTCCATTCCTGCCAAGCAGACATGGTACACCAGCAAATACCTTCTTTTCTCCGTATTCGCCATCAAGCGGCGCACTTGCTGGCATGATACTTCTTTCATCGTTCAGAACGATCCTTACCATACGCGCGGCAGTTGCTGCGATACCATATTCCGTGCAGTGCTTCTTGCCGCCTACCGTCCATGCATCCTGTATAACGGCCTTGCTTATGCTGTCACGGTCATAGTTGAGTCTAGTATTATCCTCAGCCATCTTCTCGAGAGAAACGCCCCTGAAATTCACGACGGAAAGCGGAGCAAACTGCGCATTACCATGCTCGCCCATCATAAATGCTGTTATGGAGTTCGCATCTATTCCAGAGTCAATAGACAGCCTTGATAACAATCTTGCCGTATCAAGACCTGTCCCCGTTCCGAAAACATGGCCACGTGGCAGTCTCGTACCCTCAGCAAGTATACTCGTAATAACATCGCATGGATTAGATATATTTATCAAAATACCATTGAATCCGCTCTCACGGATACTCACGGCTACCTGTCTTGCTACGTCGACGGTAAACACCATCTCGTCTGTCCGATTATTTCCTGAAATAGAAAGCTCGACATTGCCCGATGCATTCACTACCACATCAGCATCACCGATATCATCATAATCTCCGGCATATACCTTGACCCTATGTGGCATATAGGCCATTGCAGCATTTGTGTCCATCGCCTCGCATTTGGCCTTGTCCTCATCCTTATCAATCAGTACAACCTCATCAGCAATGCCCTGATTCACTAAATCGCACAACACGTGTGCGCCTACATGTCCTGCACCTATGATTCCAACTTTCTTCTGCTTCATATATCATCCCTCCATACAAATGATAATATACATATCCGCATTTGCGGAAAACATGCCTTACATCTCCATGAATCTGACTTCGCTTGCAACCTCTTTTGGAATCTTATCGGACGTCTTCTCTATGCGTCTTACGAAAAGATCCAGAGTATGCTTCTTTGCACGCTGTGTGGTATCCCAGTGCTCAATAAGAGGCTGATATTGTGGATTTATCATGATTGCCTCTCTATATTTACGTGAAAAGGTACAATACCTGAATAATATATCACGCGCAACCTTATTGAGCCTTGGAAGCCCAGCGGATTCATTCTTTATATACATCTCATATTCGGAGATGAACACATTCCGATAGTTGTTGCCATTACGCTTCAGCGCTTGTTTCACGCGCTCCTTAACGTCAGGTGATAACTCGTAGTTCTTCTTATAGAATTGAAGATAATTATAATATTCGGCCGTGAGCGATGGGTCTGTAATATCGCTATAATGAACGCCCTGCATCCTCTTGCACATTTCCCACCTGAATTGTGCACACATGTTCAGTATGGCATCGCCGAGGTCCTCAGTGTGCATGATAGAAATCACCATATGCGCTGGAGTTGTACGGCGATGACCCTCTATCTCTTGCCAAAGCACTCCCCTGCTTCCAGCATTTGGCATCAATATAACATATGGGAGCACTTCCATATCATAATCGAATCTATTGACCTTCATCTCTGGATACGAAGTGAACGCACGCCTATAAAAGCATCCATAGTCGATAGACCTGACTGCATCTACGGCTGCCCGCACCTTAGTGACGGTCGAAAGGCACTCATCCAAGGGTCTAAGCGTGACACCATCATAAAATACTGGCACATAAGTGAATACGCTTCCATATGTCATCTTGTTCGCTCTGGCAACCATATTGTCCATTTCAAATATGGTCTTCGCCTTACGGTCATCAAGCATATCATCAGCTTGCTTTTGGCTTAGCGCCCCACCATGAACCTGCTCTTTTAGATATTCTGGCCAATCATTATCGAACTCATTCTTTGACGGTTCGACCTCACCATCATATATCCTGCATAACCAGTCATACGCCGGCAGTATATATCCATCAGGATCATCTTTCCAGAGCAATGAATATTTATATAGGAGTGCTGTATTTTCTGCTCCTGCAAGCGTCTCATCAACGAACCCGAACAGAAAGAACATCCTTACCTCTGTCGGTATGTCCTTTGTTTCGCGGCTACGGAAAAAGGCTTTCTCATATATCTTATGAAAGTTTTCCGTTATGCTACGCCTGAGCCTTCTCATATCATCTGATTTGTCTTTTTTCTCATCGGACTTAGTGAACTGGCGAATATCGCGTTTAAATGCCTCAGCCGTCTCACTATCGACATCCGAAAAGGACAATATCGTCTCTAATGCATTCGTTATTGCCGGCAGTTTCCCTCTGCCGTCAGCTGCCTTTAATCGCTTGCTGTTCTCGAGTTTCGACTTCTGTGCATGGTATTCTTTAATGAAGTCAGCGGTCTTTTCGCGCACGTCCTCGATGAGTCTGGCCAAGGTATCATATTCTGTGCCTATCTCGCGCGCCATCACAGCGGCATGCATGACGGTTCCAATACAAAAAACGATATCTGATGTATAGTAATTTTTCCTCAGGAATTCATCCTTGGAAAGATATGATCTACATAAATCGGCCTGCCAATTTGAAAGTATCAATGGTTCACTTGGCTCTTTTAGGTCATCTATATATTCGAATGTTCTAGGAACAATCCCAAGCTCCGCGCAGATATCCTCGTAATCCTCGAGATCTGCGCGGAGTCCGCTACATATCGAGCAGGTTTTCTTATACAGCAACGACAGTCCGTCCAATATCCTATTAAGCAGTACAATACTTGCCGATGATATAGCCGGTGCGACAGATGGCATAGACTTCATGATATCACCGATGTCATCTGGCATATTATAGTCATAAACTAGCAATGTACAGTCTTCATCCGCTGTATAGTCATAGCCATACTCATCGCCATTCTGGCAGAACGCACCAAGCATAGTACCGCTGCCAGCAGATATCATGTTTTCGTCAGATCTCAGCATGATACTGCCACGCAAAATCACTTCCAGGCTCTGTACTGTCTCTCCTCTGCTATGCAGCACATGCCCCTTCGGTATATCGATCTTTTTCATCATACACTACCGTCCTTATATCGCGCTGGATACCTATCTATCAGCCTCTGAAGAAATTCATCGCATCAGTTCTATCTACATTAAGCTGATGTACCAATGCATCTGCCGAAGGGAATCTCTTTTCATCGCGAAGCCTCTTACTGAATGACACGCTTATATGACGTCCATATAAATCACCGTTAAAATCAAAGATGTGCACTTCTATGCGCCTTTCAACACCCTTGAATGTTGGATTAGCACCGACATTTGCTATACCATATAGTTCACTCGGGCTACCGCCTTCAAGGAACTTCCTATATTCTGTTGCATGATCTTCAAGCAGTATCCTGACGGCATAGGCCCCATTAGGGAGCATAGCCCTGCCATCTCCTATAGTGATATTCGCAGTCGGGAATCCTAAGAGACGCCCCCGCATATCACCGTGCTGGACAATACCGTCATAGCTGAAATCGCGTCCTAGCAGAGAATTTGCCTCCTTAAGTCTTGCATGTGCTATGCACTCACGTACACGTGTACTTGATACGGGCTCTCCGCCCTCATTCACCGCGTCCGCTATTTCTGCATGGAAGCCATATCTATATCCATATTGCTCGAGATCTACACTTGTTCCCCTTCCATATACGCCAAAAGTATAATTAGCACCTGCAACGACATATCTCGGAGAATATTTATTTTGTAAAAAATCCAAGAAATCACTCGGCTCTAGCAACGAGAAATCCCTATCAAATGGTATATCTACGACGAAGTCCATACCATATATCTCTAGCAGTCTCAGCTTCATGCTATCATCTGAAATGATTGTGGGGGCTCTGTCAGGTGCAACCACACTCAATGGATGACTGCTGAATGTAAACGCCGCAGCCTCTCCCTTGATACTATGTGCAAGCTCTGAAGCTTTCCGGAGGATGGCCTGATGACCCCTATGAACACCATCGAACATCCCCAACGCGAAAACGATATTGGGATGTTCATCTCGTAAATCAGAGATTTCTGTATAAATCTTCATAAAGCCAGCCCCGCCTCCTGCGTAAGATATGGCTTTTCTGGAAGAACGCTGGAATCCTCAAACCGCCATCGCCCCAACCCAATGAATACGCCCTTGGCATACACCCTTAAGAACGGTTCATCTTTACTTACAACCGAAGCATCATACTTCCTATCCTGCGTAGATAATCCATTGAAATATGCCCTTATCCTATTATCAGCCAACGCATACGGCGGGTATTGTCCCAGAAACCCTTCTGGCGAATGTAATGCGCTACTGCCGCAAGCCTTGAACTCCTCAATGGAAAGGCTATCTTCCAAATGAAAATCGCCTGCACGTGTGCGCACCAAGAATGACATCGTAGCTGGGATTCCCAGCCGCTTACCCAGGTCTTCGCATAATGTGCGTATATATGTTCCTTTGGAGCAGTCAATGTCCAGTAAAAGCTTTTTCTCTAAAGGATTGACACCCAGTAATTCAAATCTTCTTATCTCGACTTTCCTTGGTGGTATCTTCACGTTCTTGCTACTGCGAACAAGGTCACATGCTCTCTTCCCATTCACCTTGATTGCTGAATACACCGATGGGACCTGCTCAATAGATCCTGTAAGCCATATCATTGCTTCCTTAATCTTATGCTCTGAAGGCATTTCAAAATGATCAACATGCTCGGTCACCGTTCCAGTCAGATCACCGCTATCGGTAGAAAATCCAAGCTGGAGCTCTGCGCGATAGGATTTACCTACACCAGAAAGATATGAGATAAAACGAGCCGCCCTCCCCACTGCGAGAGGCAGTACACCTGCGGCACCAGGATCCAAGGTCCCCGCATGACCTATCCTCCGAATCTGAAGTACCCTGCGAGCTTCATCGACCATGTCATGCGATGACATGCCCGGCGGTTTCATAAGGTTCAGGAATCCATCTGTCACTTTCTCACTCCTCAGCAGCCAGTTCATCCTCTATAGCTGCGATTATAGCATTCTTCGCCTCAGGAAGCGTCATATTGAGCGTGCACCCTGCTGCCCTTATATGTCCGCCGCCGCCAAAGCGAGCCGCTACCCGGCTTACATCCGCCCCATGTGAACGCATGCTTACTCGGCATATCTTCTCTTCTTTTTCCTTTACAACTACGGCCACGTCTACGCCATCAACCACACGTATCTGACTGATGAACCCACCTGTGTCATCCGTCAGTCCTGCGATCTCGCGATCAATGAACATTCCCGCTATGCGTCCCTTATCAAAAAGCTCCGCAGTAGCAAGTGCCTTCCCCAATGCCTGCACATAGTTCCATGGACGCACTTCAAGTGACTCCGATATAACAGCAGGCTCTGCGCCTGATGCAACAAGCTCCGATGCCGCATAAAGCGTATCAGGTGTGACATTGGAAAATCTGAAGAAACCTGTATCTGTTGCAAGTCCCGTATAAAGGCACATTGCTGCAGCCTTACTCATAGCCGACGAAAGCCTGCATCCAGCCGTCAATCCATCGCCCTCTGAATCCGAGACGGGCGGCAGCAGATACGATGCGAGCCTGTATACGATCTCACATGTCGCTGCACTGTCCGAATCCACATAGACATTTTCGGCTTCCATATCATTAGTACGATGATGATCTAGATTAAGTACCTTTCCAGCATGCACCAATTTCTCCACTTCGCCGATACGATCTAGTGACGTGTCAAGCACAACGAGGATGCCTGCATCACGTTCCATGGGGCGCACTATGCCATCTGCACCCTTCAGCACGAAAAGATTAGATGGGATATCATCATCGATCATAACCTGCACTTTCTTGCCCATATCGCATAGGATGTGCATAAGCCCAAGTGTTGAGCCTACTGCGTCTCCATCAGGATTTTCATGTGCCGTTATGACGATATCATTTGCATTTTTCAGTAGTGCAGCAGCTTCCTGCAATGAAACCTCCATTCAGTCTTCCTCCATGCTATTGCCGCGTGCTGCATCATCTGTTTTGATCTTATTGAGCAGTTTTTGTATATGCTCGCTGTAATCAAGCGACTTATCGATCTCGAACTTCAGCTCAGGTGTAATGCGGAGCCGGACGCGATGTCCAATCTCCCTCCGTATATATCCTAACGAGCTTTGTAAGCCTTCCCAGCTGTCCTTGACCTGCTTTTCATTCCCCATAATACTGACATATGCCGTAGCTTCACTAAGATCACGAGTGATATGCACCCCCGTCACTGTCACGAAGCCAATCCTTGGATCTTTGAGCTCTCGCAGTATAATCTTGCTTATCTCCTGCTTCATGAGCTCCTGTATCTTTTCTATACGAAGCTGGCTCATTTATTATCATCCTTCTCCGCAGCAGCCTTTGCCGCCTTCTTCTCCTCGGCCTTCTTGTTGGCTTCAGTTATAGATGTCTTGATTTCCTCCATAGTATATGCTTCTATTATGTCTCCCTCGTGGAAGTCACGGAAGTCCTTTATGGTAATACCACATTCATATCCTGCAGAAACTTTCTTCACGTCATCCTTGAAACGGCGCAAGCCATCGAGCTCGCCGTCAAATATCTCTATATTGTCGCGGATGATACGTATCTTGGAATTGTTATGTATTTCACCCTCAAGCACATAGGATCCAGCGACAAGAGCTTTCGAGAACTTCATGACCTGACGTATCTCCACGCGTCCCTGAACGACTTCCTTGTACTTCGGTGCGAGCATTCCGCTCATCGCGTCCTTCACATCATTCAGTGCGTCATAGATAACACGGTATGTACGGATATCAACATCCTCATTTTCTGCAAGCTTCTTAGCCTTTGCATCAGGGCGCACGTTAAATGCGATAATGATAGCATTCGACGCGGAAGCGAGCATGACGTCAGACTCATTCACAGCGCCGACGCCCGAATGAACGATGGAGACGCGTACCTCCTCATTCTTATTCAGAGAGAGGAGAGATCCCGTAAGTGCCTCGACAGAGCCCTGTACATCCGCCTTTATAACGATATTCAGGTCTTTTATATTACCTTCCTGGATCTGCTGGAAGAGATCGTCAAGCGAAACCTTCTTCTTGTTGATGAGATGTGTACGCTCCCGCTCTATACGATGTTCAGCGATAGACTTTGCCTGCTTCTCTTCGAGAACGGCCAGTTTATCACCAGCATCAGGCACATCATTTAGCCCAAGCACCTCGACCGGAACGGATGGGCCTGCCTTGCGCACGTTATCCCCACGGTCATTGACCATTGCGCGCACCTTGCCATACGTCTTGCCCGCAATGATGAAGTCACCAATCCTCAGGGTACCATTCTGCACCAATACGGTAGCTACAGGGCCACGTCCCTTATCGAGCTGAGCCTCAACGATAACTCCGCGTGCATCACGGTTCGGATTTGCCTTCAGCTCCTGGACATCTGCTATCAAAAGGATGTTCTCCAAAAGATCATCTATACCAATCTTCTTCTTTGCAGAAACCGGCACCATAATGGTATCTCCGCCCCATTCTTCAGAGACGAGTCCTTGCTCCATCAATTCCTGCTTCACTATATCAGGATTTGCTCCTGGCTTATCTATCTTGTTGATTGCGACCAATATAGGCACACCTGCAGACTTTGCATGATGAATAGCTTCTATGGTCTGCGGCATGACTCCGTCATCTGCTGCGACAACGAGTACTGCGATATCCGTAACCTGTGCTCCGCGTGCGCGCATAGCCGTGAAAGCCTCATGGCCAGGCGTATCGAGGAATACGATCTTGCGCCCCTTGCAATTCACTTGGTATGCACCTATGCGCTGCGTAATTCCGCCAGCCTCATGAGTAGACACAGATGTCTTCCTGATAACATCGAGCAATGACGTCTTACCATGGTCAACATGTCCCATAACCGTCACAACAGGAGGACGAGGTACGAGGCTCTTCGGATCATCCTCTATCTCCGGGATCTCCGTCGGATCAACCTCTGGTGGCAATTCCTCACATGATACACCGAATTCGCTCGCCACGAGTGCCGCCGTATCGAAGTCAATCTCCTGGTTGATTGTGGCCATAACGCCCATCATGAACAGCTTCTTGATGACTTCTGCCGCCGTACAGCTCATCTTGCTGGCAAGATCCTTAACGATTATATTTTCACCGACCTTTATATGCTTAGGACGCGCGATGATCGTCTTAGGTGCTTGCTGCTTATTATTCTTGCGGTTCTTGCGATGGTTATTGTTCTTTCCGCTCAGCCGTCTGTCATTGTTCTGGAAGCGTCCATTCTTGTTATTATTCGTGAAATGTCCGCCTTTGCCACCGTTGTTCCCATTGCCATTCTTGCCGGTGTTGTTCTTACTACCAGAAGCATTCCTATTTCCAGAATTACCCGCATTATGTGAATTACGTGAGGTATTATTGTTCATATTATTACGTCCAGCACCATTCTTATGATCCTGATGTGACTGCTGACCGCTGGTATTGCCATGTGCCGGCTGACTCCTGCGCTCCTTATTGTCATTTTGTGCATGTGCATCAGCTTCAGACTGGCGCTTCACCTTTGATACGGTGTTACCAGCCATCTTTGCCGTGGTATGGGTATGCACATCAGTAGTCTTCTTTGCATCATTACCACTGTCGCGATGTGCACTGCTTTCGGTATGCTTAACAGCCTTCTTCGTAACATCAGACTCATGTGTGTTCGTTGCCTTTGCTGGAGCATGCTTACTCTTTACTTCTGCCTTTGCAGCTGCACCTTCCTGACTGTTGAACACACCTTTGAGCATGTTACGTTCATCATCACCGACAGTACTTGCATGGCTCTTAACCTTTATACCATGGCGTGCCAGTACATTCAGCACGACCTTGCTTTCTGTATTGAATTCTCTGGCGAGATCATAAACTCTATATTTTGACATGAACTTACCTCCGTCTCACATTATCTCATCATAGCGTCTCCTTCTCCTGCAGGTATGAGCGATTCAATTGCCTCTGCAAAGCCCTTGTCCAATACCGTCACCACGGCACGCATATCTGCACCGATAGCATGTCCCATCCGTTCCTTATCCAGGACACGAAAAAAAGGTATGCCGAAACGCTCGGCTAGTTTGCTATATTCACTGGACGCCTTGCCGGAAGCATCATCTGCCACCAAAAGGCACGCTGCTTTCCCGGATGTCACCGCTGTCCTTGCTGCAAAATCACCGGATGCAATCTTTCCGGAACGTTGCGCAAGGCCCAGGAGATTCGAGATTTTATCTTCTTGTATACTCATTCTATATCACCCTGTGTGTACAGCTCCTCCAAAAGGTCATCGTATACTCTCTGAGGAACTTCGCTCCTAAAAGAGCGTTCCAGGCTGTGTTTTTTCTTTGCCGCTGCAAAGCAGTCTTTTTTGCGGCATATATACGCACCACGTCCGGACTTCTTTCCCGTAAGATCTATCGAGAATTCTCCCTCCGGGCTGCGGACAATACGTATCATTTCTCTTTTCGTATGTGGCATATTACATCCTATGCACATACGTTCAGGTATCTTCTTTCCCATATAATAGCACGCTTACGCGTCCTCCTCAGGTGTCTCGTCTGCAATCTCATCTATAGGAGAATCATATCCGTCCGGAGAATCAGCCGAAAAGCCTTCGCTGCCCTCTACTTCAACGACGTCCATGCTGTCATCAATATCATCTTCTCCAGCCTGGCTTTCGCTCTTTATGTCTATCTTCCAGTTGGTCAGCTTTGCTGCAAGACGAGCATTCTGTCCCTCCTTGCCTATAGCCAAGGATAACTGTCCATCCGGTACCACGACTCTGGAAACCTTTTCTTCTTCATTGACAGCAACAGATATAGCCTGAGCAGGGCTCAGTGCATTCGCGATGTACTTTGCCGGATCTTCGTTCCACTTGACGATATCGATTTTCTCTCCGCGCAATTCATCTACTATATTCTGAACGCGCATGCCCTTGTGTCCGACACATGACCCTACAGGATCCACGGCCTCGTCATTCGACCATACAGCGATCTTGGAACGCATACCCGGCTCACGTGCAACAGACTTGATCTCAACCGTCCCATCGTGTATCTCAGGAACCTCAAGTTCAAAAAGACGCTTCAAGAGTCCTGGATGCGTACGCGATATCACAATCTGCGGGCCGCGCGTCGTACGGCGCACCTCTGCAACATAAGCTCTGATACGGCTTCCGTATTCAAATTTCTCTCCAGGTATCTGTTCGGATATCGGCAAAACCGCCTCTGTCCTGCCAAGATCGATATATACTCCATGCGGTTCCACACGTTCTACGCGGCCCACGATGATATCTCCCTCTCGGCTTGAGAACTCATCATAGATCATTCCTCGCTCCGCCTCGCGTATGTGCTGCACGACGACTTGCTTAGCAGTCTGTGCGGCAACGCGGCCAAAGTTACGCGGAGTAACCTCTATCTCTACCGTATCGCCGATTTCTTTCTCCGGATCGATTGCCTTTGCCTGTCCGACAGAAATCTGCGTGATATCATCGTACACCTCATCGACGACGTCCTTTATAGCATACACATGATAGTCACCCGTAAGGCGGTCAAGCATAACATGGACGTTCTGTGCCGACTGGAAATTACGCTTATACGCCGTAATGAGTGCTGCTTCTAAAGCATCAAATATGACGTCAGGCGAAATGTCCCTTTCCTTGCATACTTCGTTCAATGCCTCCAGGAAGCCCTCACTATGGCTCTGCTCCTGCTTCTTTGCCCTTCTCTTTGCCAACTTGATTTCCTCTCCTTAAAAGTCTATATGCAAGCGCACCTGCGCTGCGTCCTTCAGTGATATGGTGTCATCCTCATCCAGTGTGATCGTCTTACCTGCACTATCATAAGCTGTAAGGACCCCGGTAATGACCTTTTCCCCATTTCTCTGAGCATATAATGTCACATCCACGGTCTTTCCCTGCTCACGAACAAAGTCGCGCTCCTTTGAAAGGACTCTATCGAGTCCAGGAGATGATACCTCTAAGATATAGCTGTCCTTTATGAGATCCTGCTTATCCAGTACCTCCTCGATCTTCTCGCTCAGTGCCTGACAGTCATCTATCCCAATGCCGCCTTCTTTATCAATGAACACACGCAGATAATAATCTTTTTCACGGGTATATGTAACATCTACAAGCTCAAGTTCAGATCCTTCAAGAAGCTGTTCCGTAATCTTGAAGACATCATCCTCGATCTTATTTGCCACAAACATCTCCTCCTTCTCATGTCTTATCTATCATTTCATTATGTCCATACATAGAGTAAAGAGTGAGCCGAAGCCCACTCTTTACATAACTGCAATAAAATTCATGTCTAAAGTATATCATCAAACAGACGATTTGTAAACTATTTTTTATGAGATGATGTATCAGGCAAACTATTGGGGCAACATTATCATATGATTCTATTTAAAAGGAGTGTCAAGATAGCTTTCTCCTATAATACGGACTGTGTCTTGCCTTGGGTTGTCCCAATATTTCGGCATAGATCACAGCCTGCTGCATGGTCGAAGGAGTTATCATTACGCCTTCGGTATCCGCCCTGACTTCACCATCGTAGTCAGGAAGCTCTGCTTCTTTTATATACGCAGCTTTCTCCTTGGCACGGGTCATATCTCGGGTCGTACGATCCTCTGCTGCATATGTTTCGCGATGAAGCATTGAATCTATGTCACCGGATGCTATAGATGGATCGAGCTTTGGCATACGCACACTTATGCGCTGCTGTATATCACGCAATTTAGCAGTATTTCGTGGTCTTGTACGCTTATTGCGGCTTTTTCCGAATGCCCAGATTGCAAAGAATACTAACATGAAACATATATCCCACATATCCATAAGAACATCCCCTTCGCCCTGGACATATTATTTTCCGCCAGATGGTATTGGTGGAGGTGTGGTCTTCTTCTGGCCGCCGACATGGCTTATTGCATCTCGCATGTCAGTATCCGCCTGCACGTTCTTTAGATTCATATAATCCATAACGCCCAGGTTTCCACTTCGCAAGGCTTCTGCCATCGCATGCGGCACTTCCGCCTGTGCCTTCACAACACTTGCTTCCATTTCCTGCGTATATGCCTTCATCTCTTGTTCCTTCGCAACGGCCATTGCCCTACGCTCTTCAGCTTTGGCCTGCGCTATGCGCTTATCAGCCTCTGCCTGATCTGTCTGAAGCTCTGCACCAATATTCCTGCCAACATCTACATCAGCTATATCAATAGAAAGTATCTCAAAAGCCGTACCGGCATCCAGCCCCTTTCCAAGAACCGTCTTTGATATATCATCAGGACTTTCGAGTACATCGGTATGAGCCTCTGCTGAGCCGACCGTCGTTACTATTCCCTCGCCGACACGCGCTATGATGGTAGGCTCGCCAGCGCCACCGACGAGCCTGTCTATATTTGCACGCACTGTAACGCGCGCCTTGATCTTAAGTTCTATGCCGTTCTTGGCCACAGCGGATACGACAGGTGTCTCTATGACCTTCGGATTGACACTCATCTGCACGGCCTCGAGCACATCCCTTCCAGCGAGGTCGATGGCTGCAGCCCGCTCGAACGGCAGTGTAATCTGTGCTCTATGTGCAGCGATAAGAGCATCTACCACCTTATCAACGTTACCTCCCGCAAGATAATGTGCCTCTAGCTGATCCACATGCACTCCTAGCCCGGCCTTATTTGCCTTGATCAGTGGCAAAACAATTTTATCTGGCGGAACGCGGCGAAGGCGCATGCCTACGAGAGTAAAGATATTTACCGTAACGTTCGCCGCAATAGCCGATATCCAAAGCCCAACCGGCACGAAGTACAGCAGGACCATCACGGCAATGACAATCAGAACAAGAATAAAGCCAGCACTTATCAACGAACCCATCATATATCCTCCTTTACGCGACGCACAACGACACGGCTTCCATTCACAGAAGCGACAATCACCTTTTCACCCTTCTTTATGTACGATCCGTCTGACACGACGTCCACGGGATTCCCATCGATTTCTACTACACCAGCAGGTCTTAGGTCTGTGCTCGCGATCCCTACATGCCCCAGCAACTCATCATGCGACTCGGCACTAACGAATCCATGGTCTGTAGTTGATTCATTCCTCAGGACGACACGATTCCATAGCTTGCTCGATGGCAGTTTCTTCAGTATCAGGACGAATATAAATACCGCAATAATAGCCGCGGCCAACAGCGCATAGAGTCCATTGATGTCTCCCCCTAGCGCAAGTACCAGGCTATACGCCATGAGGGCAACACCAATACCGGCTATCAAGCCTATCGTTGGCAATAATATCTCAACTGCTATGCACAATATTCCCATCAGAAACAAGCCTATCTGATTCAGGCTGACGAGCCCATGTACATATTGAGCACCAAACAGTATGCCAGCTGCAACAAGCCCAAGCAATACGCCAGCGCCAACACCTCCCGTCTTTATCTCGACAAGGAACGATAAGATGATAATTGCCGCCAGCAATATCCTAAGTGCCGGCATTCCCGCCACCATATCCATAAAATCACCCCAATCAGAAGAGTATATATATGTATGTTTATTCAACGAATTCAGTCATATATCCTTGTTTAAGGCAAAAAAATACCACCCCGATAAAGGGTGGTATCTCTTTACTTGTTCAGTGCTTCGCGGACAAGCTGGTTCACCATCTTGCCATCGGCACGGCCCTTAACCTGAGGCATCAGCATCCCCATGACCTTGCCCATGTCCTTTGGCGTTGATGCACCTGTCTTCGCAACAGCATCAGCAACCAGTTCTTTTACCTTGTCCTCAGAAAGCTGTTCTGGCAGATACTTCAGCAGATATGAGATCTCTTCCTCTGTCTGCTTCACAAGGTCGTCACGATTACCCTTCTTGAATTCCTCTATGGACTCGCGGCGGGACTTTACTTCCTTGCTTATAACTGCGATGACATCATCATCACCGAGCTCTTTCTTGCCATCGATTTCTGCTTGGCGGACTGCTCCGCGTACCATACGAATGACCGACAGCTTGAGCTTCTCATGAGCTTTCATCGCGGATTTCATGTCATCTGTCAGCTGATCCTTCAACGACATATGGTCAAGCCTCCAAAAAAGTCAACGGAACTTGCGCTTACGAGCAGCCTCTGACTTCTTCTTGCGCCTTACGCTCGGCTTCTCATAGTGTTCCCTTTTTCTTACCTCAGCCAGTGTGCCAGCTCTTTGGCAGGCACGCTTGAATCTGCGGAGAGCGCTGTCGATGGATTCGTTCTTCCCAATTTTGACTTCGTTTGCCATTAAGATTTCCCCCCCTCCGATTTTCTGGGGTACGCCGGCGCCCGGATGTCCCAAGGAGCCAGCCACACTCGAACATTATACAATAGCTTCGAGTGCCATGTCAACCAGTTTTGTAAAAACGCTATGCGTCATCACGTCAGCCCGGAGGCCACTGCATTGACCTTCCTCCAAGAAGATGGAAGTGGAGATGCTTCACCGTCTGTCCGCCTTCCTCACCAGTATTGGCAACGACGCGGAAGCCCTTTTCCGCAACTTTGAGTTCTCTTGCAAGCTTTGGAATCACATCACACATGATATGAGAAACCAATTCCCGATCCTCATCCCCGAGTCCAAGAACGCTCTCAACATGCTTTTTAGGGATAATCAGAACATGGACAGGTGCCTGCGGCTCCAGATCGCGGAACGCAGTTACCTGATCATCTTCATAGACAATATTTGAAGGTACCTGTCCCGACGCAATCTTACAGAAAATACAATCCGCCATTTTTGCACCCCCTCTCTGATACAACAATAGTAAACCACGTCGACTTTAAGTCAACTTTGTTCTATTTCGTTACAGTAACATAAAAAACCTGCAAAAAAATTTTATTTTTTTATTCTATTCTGCCCCACATGCCATCACGATATGTCTTCACAAGCTTTATACCTTGAATTTCTCCGAGCTTAACAGGTTCATCAGTATATACGCGAATATAGTTACCTGTTAATCCATCAGCTATCCCATCTTTATTGCGTGCCTCAAAGAGTACATCCATCGTCCTTCCATTGAAGCTGGCATGAAAAGCCTCTGCTTTCCTGAGTGCAACCTCCTTCATGCGATGTACACGTTCTTTCTTTACGGGCTCTGGTACCTGGCCTGGCATAGACGCGGCCGGTGTCCCCGGTCTTGATGAAAACGGAAAAACATGCACCCGCGTAAATCCCATACTTTCTACGAAGTCAAGACTCTCCTCGAAAAGTTCCTCCGTCTCGCCCGGGAACCCGACTATGACATCTGTAGATATAGCAACACCTGGAACCTCATGCCACACGTGCTCGAGTAGGCGGGCAAATTCTCCTGTATCATAATGCCTGTTCATACGGTGCAGTATTTCATCGGATCCGGCCTGAAGCGGCAAATGAAGGTGCTTTGCGAATCGATCATTTCCACGTATGAGTGTGAAAAGCTCAGGTGACAGCTCAATCGACTCAAGCGATCCCAGTCTCAGCCGTTTTATCCCAGGTATCGCGAGAACCTCGCGCGCCGCATCAGCGAGTGTTATATCTCCCGCAAGATCCCGGCCATACGTTCCGAGATGTATGCCCGTCAAAACAATCTCGCAGAATCCCATACCAGCCAGTTTTTCAGCCTCGCGCCTGACGCTTTCTGGATGTCTTGAACGCTGATGTCCCCTGGCATAAGGTATGATACAATACGAGCAATAATTATCGCACCCTTCCTGTATCTTCAAAAACGCTCTCGTACGCTTCGGCGTATCATAAAGCGGTATATCCTCAAACTCACGTGCCTCCATTATGTCTTGTACGCCATCAACGACACCAGTACGTCCTGCGGCACGCTCTACTTCATCCACGATACGTCCGCGATCCTGTGTACCGAGAACGACGTTCACGCCGTCTATACTCTTGATCTCATCAGACGCAACCTGCGCATAGCATCCCGTAACAGCTATGACGGCATCAGGATTTCTCCGTCTGGCACGATGTATCTCTTTACGAGATTTCGCCTCTCCCGACTTTGTAACCGCACATGTATTTATTACGTACACGTCTGCTACGCTATCAAACGGAACGATCTCATATCCGCGTTTCTTGAAAAGCCCCTCCATGGACTCCGTCTCAAACTGGCTGACCTTGCAGCCCATCGCCATAAATGCTGCTGTCGGCAAAAAAGCTCCCCCTTACAAATCTCCCTTATCGTGCTGCAACACAGTCAATGCGGCGAGTGCAGCCGTCTCGGCACGTAGTATACGTGGTCCAAGAGTCACCGGCACAGCTCCGATGTCCCTCAGCATAGATGCCTCATCCAGTGTGAAGCCACCCTCTGGTCCAATGATTACCGCATAATCAGATCCATTCATGGCAGAAAGAGCCTCGCGAGAAGATGTCTTCTCCTCATTCTCATAGCAGAAAAGTATCTCTGTGCCATTCTTCTTAAGCTTAGAAACATCTTCTTCCAGCGTACATATCGGCTGTATCACTGGCAGCCTTGTGCGTGCACATTGCTTTGCAGCCTCATCTGATATCGCCTGCCACTTTTGGCGGCGTTTCTCCTGCTTCTGTTTATCATATTTCACGACACAATTTGAAGACATCACGGGGTGTATGGCATCAACGCCGAGCTCAACCGCCTTTTGGACTACGAAATCCATCTTTGTACCCTTGAGCAAGCATTGCACGAGGGTGATACTGACCGGTGACTCAGTATCGGCATCTATTATACGCACGAGATGGAGCGTAACAGCGTCCTCCGAAAACGCCGCCATCTTAGCTTCACACACTATGCCATCATCATCTGCTACGACGACCCTGTCTCCCACCTTGCTGCGAAGCACATGCATCAAATGATGCGCGTCAGAGCCCGTAATCTCCATCTTCTCTGAAATATGTCCCTTCAGAAAAAGCCTTCTCATGGTTTAGTCCCTAGGCGAAATCTTATAGCCGCCCATCCCTTCAATTCATCGATGCTATCAACCGAAAATCCCTTTTCTGCCGCCTTATCTGTAACATCTTTTATACGCTCTTCGATGATTCCACTCGCAAGGAGTACTCCCCCAGGTGCAAGATAGTCAGAGACGTCATCAAAAAGCCGTATCACGAGGTCTGCAATAAGATTAGCAGATATTATATCCGCCCTTCCGTCAAATCCTGCCAGTAAGTCACTGACACCTGTCTCAATGACATCTTCCGTATGATTCATACAGATGTTCTCCTCGGCTATGCGTACGGCATTAGGATCGTAATCTTTCGCGACTACACGTCCAGCCCCAAGTTTCGCCTCCGCAATGGCCAGCACACCGGATCCCGTCCCCACATCAAATGTTGTCATCCCAGGACGTACAAGCTCCTCCAAAGCTCGTATACACATAGATGTAGTCGGGTGGGTTCCCGTTCCGAATGCCGCCCCTGGATCAAGCTCTATCACGATATCATCAGATCCTGCAGTGTAATCCTCCCATGATGGTTTGATGACAATGTGCTGTCCTACTTTCTCCGTATGAAAATATTGCTTCCAGTTTTCATTCCAGTCTTCATCGGCAACGTCTTTGCAGGAAATCTCGCACGAACCTTTTTCTATGATGGATATCCTGTCCACCTCAGTTCTGAAGCGTTCAAGCCTTGCAGGCATCTTATCATCTAAAGGCAGATACGCCTTCACCGTCACGCTGCCAGTATCCTCGACCTCAGGCATATCCTCGTAATCCCACATTCCAGCACGTATATAGTCATTAACCAAGGCAGGATCCTCTATGACTACGCCCTGAGCCCCCACATCACGAAATGCTTCTGCAATGATATCTGTCGCCTCATGAGTCGTAATAATACTGACTTCAGTCCACTTCACGCTTGAATACTCCTTTCTATATAAAATATCAGATCAAAACTGAGGCTTCTTCTCTGGGCGCTCTGCATTAAAGTCAATCGGCCGCGCAGGAGAAATAGTCGATACAGCATGCTTATATACCAGCTGCTGCTTGCCCATGCTCTCTATGACCACCGTAAAGTTATCAAATCCCTTCACATTACCTTTTATCTGAAAACCATTCACTAGATGAATGCTTACAGGGATACCTTCCTTGCGCACTTTATTAAGGAAACTGTCCTGCAGATTAATTGCTGATTTTGATACCATCAAAATACCTCCCTATATCTGTAATGACACGCTCTTTAAGCATATCACCATCATATTCGTCTATATTATACCAATGTATATACGGCATCTTCCGATACCATGTAAGCTGTCTTTTCGCAAAATGCCTTGTTGAAAGCTTTATCGCCTCGGGAAGGCTTTCGAGGGGCAGCCACCCCAGGATACAATCTACCGTCTCTCTGTAGCCTATGCCTTTCATCGCCTGTGCTGCACAAGGCACGCCAGACTCAATGAGTCCCAGCACCTCTTCATAGAGTCCAGCATCAATCATCCTGTCGACGCGTTCATTAATGCGCTTATACAAAAGTTGCCTATCACAATTCAGTCCGATAACGAACGCATCATATGCCAGAGCGCCATCAATCCGCTTCGATGATATATGCTCACCGTTTCTCGCGACCTCCAATGCGCGTACCACACGTCGAAAGTCATTTACATGAAGGCGTGCGGCTGTCTGTGGATCCACCTTCTCAAGGAGGCCATGCACATAGGCCTTCCCCTTCTCCTCGCCTAACTTTATCAGCTTCGCCCGATATGCCTTATCGCCGCCCTCATCATTGAATTCATAACCTTCCAGCAGAGCCTTGAGATATAGTCCAGTGCCTCCAGCGATGATGGGCAGCATCCCACGATCAGAAATATCATCGATTTTCTCAGCAGCAAGCCGCTGGAAATCCGTCACGTTAAAAGAAGCATCTGGCGAAAGTATATCTATCAGATAATGAACGATACCTTCCCTTTCGGCCATAGATGGTTTTGCAGAGCCTATATCAAAGCCCCTGTATACCAGCATCGAGTCTCCGGAAATGATTTCTGTATGAAATGCCTTAGCTATCGCAATCGATAATGCTGTCTTGCCAGATGCCGTCGGTCCCAATACAACGATAATCTTTTTCTTATCAGGCAAGCTCAAGCACACTCCCCGGCTTCAGTATGTGAACCTCGGCACGCGTCATTTCTTCTGTTATTTCCTTGTACTTCTTCACATCCTGCTTGATAACAGGCCATGTATCATAATGAATCGGTATCACGTTGCTGGCATTAAGCCACTGCGCCGCAAGCGCAGCATCTTCCAGTCCCATCGTAAAATTATCGCCGATAGGCAGCACAGCATAGTCGAGCGTGTCTTTTTTTCCGATAAGCTTCATATCATAGAATAAAGACGTGTCACCAGCAAAATAAACATTCTTATTACCTATATTTATTACATAGCCGCATGACAAACCGCCAGGAACACCACAGCTATGAATCGCCTCCGTCATCCTGACCTTACCGAATGGAAGCGTAATAGAACCTCCTATATTCATCGCATGTGTCCTGATACCCGGCTCACGCTCCTCACATACCGACAACACCTCCGGAATACCGATCACGATTGCACCCGTCCGCTTTGCGATCTTTGGTGCATCGCCGAGATGATCAGCATGTCCGTGCGAGACAAGTATATAATCGCACTCAACCTCATCAGCTGAAATAGAAGCCGCCGGATTTCCAGTCAAAAACGGATCTGCAAGAACCTTATATTTCCCATCTTCAATCAGAAAACAGGAATGCCCATAGTAATGAAAAGCAGCCATTTTAATACCCCCACCCAAAGATATACTAAGACAACGGTTTAATCGACTTAACCATTTAGTTCGTCAGGAATATGCCTTTGGCAGATACCTATCATCCATTCTAGCATTTATATGAAAAAGATTCAATATTGATGCGCCCACTCTCAGATATCAGTATGTTTTCTCTAAGGTCTATTTATAAAATGTATATCACATACTTTTCAGATATGAAAAATAAAATTTAGTAATTTGCTTGACATTTCTACACTAAAAGCATATAATATAAAACATATCAAAGATATATGTTTTATATTATACATCACATTCGAAGGGAGACTTTCTCATGGGTAAGTTGTATCAAAGTGTAACAGAAATGATTGGCGGCACACCTCTTCTTCAGGCAAACCGCTTCGCAGCATCCAAGAATCTGGAAGCCAACATCCTCGTAAAGCTGGAATACTTCAACCCAGCCGGTTCAGTCAAGGATCGTATTGCAAAGGCCATGATCGAAGATGCAGAGAAATCCGGTAAGCTCGCACCGGGAGCAACCATCATAGAGCCGACAAGTGGCAATACAGGCATTGGTCTTGCAAGTGTAGCTGTCGCAAAAGGATATAAGGCCATCCTCACGATGCCGGAGACGATGAGCATAGAGCGTCGTAAGCTCCTGGCCGCATATGGTGCACAGATTGTACTGACACCTGGTGCAAAAGGCATGAAGGGCGCCATAGCAAAGGCAGAAGAGCTTGCAAAATCTACGCCAAACTCTTTCATACCATCACAGTTCACCAACCAGGCGAACCCAGAAGCACATGAAGCCACGACAGGTCCTGAGATTTGGCAGGATGCAGATGGTAAGGTAGATGCATTCGTAGCTGGTGTTGGTACAGGTGGTACGCTCACGGGTGTCTCACGTTATCTCAAAAAGCAGAATGCCAGCGTTCACGTTGCTGCTGTAGAGCCTGAAAGCAGTCCTGTCCTCTCCCAAGGTCATGCAGGCCCGCATAAGATACAGGGTATCGGTGCAGGCTTTGTTCCAGAGACACTCGACACTAAGATCTATGATGAAGTTCTCCCCGTGTCCAATGACGATGCATTCCAGATGGGTCGTGATTTCGCACGTACCGAGGGTATCCTCATCGGTATCTCCTCTGGTGCTGCGCTTGCAGCTGCTGTACAGCTTGCTAAGCGTCCGGAATTCAAGGGAAAGAATATCGTAGCCCTCCTTCCGGACACTGGCGACAGATATCTCTCCACAGATCTCTTCGCATAAAATAAGGAACAATCGAGGGGCGGTATTTCTAAGTAGAAATACCGCCCCTCACGTTGTCTTGCGTACCGTTTGGTACATGGCGCTTCCTTAGTTCTCACTTGAGATAATATCCCGTCATGCTGATATAGCCAGGGCGGGATATTTCTTTGTTTGCTAGGTGGAGCTTAGCATAAGCTGCTCTCCCTTTCGACAATTCGCGTGCCTTCCATTCAGGTATGCTGATCAACTTCTAACGCATCGCCAACCGCAAGGGTGAAGCTCAACCGCAAAAGATCGTATCTAAGTGGCTCAATGATTCACTAGCATGTGGCTCGCTTTTTCGCCAGCATACTCAAAAATTCATTGTCATATGGTGGCGTTTGAAATACTCGATTAGTTATCGCGCCAGGGTTCTATCTCTATTGGGGAGTAAGATGAAATACCCATGAGAACGCGCCCATGCCGGGCGCACGAAAAAGGGATATCACATGTGCATCTGTGATATCCCTTCATTTTTTGTAGCTTTTATGAATGGCCTTTATTTATTTTCCTTATCATCGCCAAGCACAGGTGCTGAAAGCCCGAGCTTGCCTTTCCAATAGCTCGAATACACTACCGCCATAGGATTATTGCCTAGGACCCTATCCTTGACGACAAGCGTAGTAACAGGCCCTTCACATGCCCTTGCAAAAAGCGCGTCATGACCAACGCAAAGGCCAGCACTGATGAACAATTCGCAGCCTGCCTCAGACAGCACTTTCGCCTGCGCCTTAGGATTACACATCGACTCGAACGGTGCGTCCTTATGCACCTGCTTCAGCCCCAGTACATCCTTATGTACTCCTCAGTTCTTACAGCATACAGAATGCACCTCGAATCCCTCTTGCTTCAGATACCTGGCAAACAGCTTAGCTTCATCGCGGATACCTATGCAAAAAGCCAGTCCCAGCTTCTTATAATGCATTCTCTTAGCAAAGTCAGCCGTCTCCTGCAAGCGCGTATGCTTCATGTAATATGTGGCCTCCACATAAGCGGCAGCCTTCATCATCTTACGTTCATCCTTATCATATAGGCTCAGAACCTCATCCTGATCTACGGGAACGCAGCTCCTGCCCTTTTTCATGCACATATGGTTGCAATTGCAATTCGCGCAATCTCCTAGCATAAAAATCTCCCCCTATAATAGGCTATCAAACCTCATGACTAAGTCTGCACGACCCGAAAACGATACACCATCATTTTCGGGTCTATATACATATCGTGAAAGCTTATGGTATAGAATTCGGATCTGGAGCATCCGGCACCCCATCGAATGTCGCACTATGTTCCTTCATGAATTTTTCTGGATCTGTATTTTCAGGTATCAATCCAATAGCGGCGAGTTCCCTGGCAACATCTCTGATCGCATTCAGACCTCCCTGTACCGATGGATTATAATTATACGATTTAATCAAGCTAGCATTCATCTTCACATCGCCAGATACATACTTCTTGTCAAGCTCAAGCTGTGCAGCCTCCTCAGGATGCTTCTGCACCCATGCAGATGCCTTCTCAATAGCACGTACAAACTTTGCTGCAGCTTCAGGGTTTTCACCAGCAAATTTGCTCGTCAAGAGTCCTACGCAGCAATATTCACTGGCAAAAGGTTCTGTCTTTGCTGTATCTATAATGGTGCGAAGGCCATACTGCTCTATGGCGATAGGACCGACAGGGTCGCCGACTGCAATCGCATCAACAGCACCCTTCTGCAGTGCTTGCGGCAGGTCGTTGCGACTAAATACAGAGAACTCGACCTCGAGGTTCTTATCCGTCACACCTATGCCCTCACGGCTGAGTGCCCTTTTTGCAATGATTGTACCAGCATCCGCCAGACCCGGAACGCCTATCTTCTTGCCCTTTAGGTCTGCTACTGTCTTTATGTCAGAATCCCTAGGAACGAGCAGCCTTACGCATCCCGTATGAATACCGACGACGACTTTTGCCGGTAGGCCATTGTTCAGGGGCTGTACCAGCTTGGACGCAAGTCCCTGGAATGCGTCCACCTGACCGGCGCCGACTGCATCACTGATATGTGCAGCATCAACCTGCACCATCCCAGGAGCTAATCCCTCTTCTTCAAAAAAGCCTTTCTCGTATGCAACGAACAATGAAGCATTGCAGACGGCTGGCGAATAACCGATCTTTATCGGTATAGGACCCTTGGCAGCCTTCTGCTGCCCACATCCTGCTATGACCAACGCAGATATCATGACCGCTGCTGCAGCAAACACAGCAACTACACGTTTTCTCGTAAACAACCGATTCATACTAATTCCTCCAATCTCAAAGGTAATACTCTGGCTCAGGCTGATTTCCTCCGAAATGCAGCGTTTTCAGAATCAGAGAGGTATAATGGAAAAAATCCTCTGAGCTGCGATCTCGAGGGCGAGACAGTTCTATGGGGATTGTCCTTATGACGCGTCCTGGGCGGGATGTCATGACGACAACCGTATCCGAAAGATACACAGCCTCATCAACATCATGAGTAACCATGACCATCGTCATTTTCTCCTCCTGCCATATACGCTGCAGCTCATCCTGGATATTCATCCTCGTAAAAGCATCCAACGCGCCTAATGGCTCATCGAGGAGAAGCACCTTCGGCTTGCCCGCAAGGGCACGCGCAAGCGACGCCCTCTGACACATACCACCTGAAAGCTGATGTGGATAGGCATTCTCAAACTCTTCAAGTCCTACCATCTTCAAAAGTTCTGACACCTGGCTTTTCTGATCCTCATACAGTCCACGCGCTTTAAGCCCGAATGCGACGTTATCATATATCGACATCCACGGGAACAAGCTGTGATCCTGAAACATGAAGCCTCTGTCAGCGCCTGGACCTGATATATTACTCCCATCAAGCAGGACATCTCCTGCCGTCTGCTCATCAAGGCCCGAAATGAGCCGGAGCAAAGTAGACTTGCCACATCCAGATGGACCAATCAGCGAAACGAACGAGCCAGGCTTGATCTCCAGCGTAACATCCGATAAGGCATGTGTGGTCGATCCATCAACAGATGTGAAATTCTTGTCAATATGCGAAAGTACAATATCTCCTACCATTTGATGACTCCCTCCTGCCAGCCAAGCACACGGGAACAAATCTTGAACATTCCTGTGATAATAAGATAAAAGCTTACTGCTATCATAATGAGTCCTGCGTATACATTAGAATACGCCATCATCTCTTTCTGCCAATTGATATACCATCCCAGGCCATATTTAGCACCGAGCATCTCTGCTGTCATAAGTGTAATGAAGGATGAGCATGTGCCATTGAACAAGCCGAGGAAGACATTCGGCATTGCTGCTGGTATGCCTACATGTATGATTTGGTAAAATCGACTAGCTCCAAGCGTAGATGCCGCTTCAAAGTAAGACTTCTTTATATTAGCGATTCCGCTGGCAGTAAGGACTGTCGTCGGGAACCATACCGCAAGTGCAATGAGGAATACGCTTCCTGATACGACCGATGGGAAAGCGACTAGCACCAAAGGTATCCATGCCGTCGACGGGATAGGACCGAGTCCCCTCACAAGTGGTGAAATCCAGTAACTTGCCGTCTTGCTGAAGCCGACCAGTACCCCTGTCAAGACACCGACAAGTGCACCGAAGAGCCACCCGAGGAGCAATAGCCTGTACGAGTATGCCACGCATGTCATCAGGTACACTGGATCCTCCGTAAAGACCGCTAATATACGATCAGGAGCTGGGAAGTACAGGACAGGGAGCACCGCCAGCTTTGCCGATAAGACATTATAGATATTGAAAAACAATACGGCACCAGCAATAAATGGAGCTGCGGCCGTCGCCGAACTACGCATCTTCTTATATGCCAGCATAAAAAGATAAACTCCAAGTACAGCCAGGAGCAGAAACGAGAACCACGGCTCCTCTACCACTTTCTGCTCATAGGAACGCGGCATGAGAATATCAAGTACCACAGCCAGCATCACCGACAATATCGGCAGACATACTTTAGCAAATCCTCTTGAAAAAATATCCTGCTTCAGCGATGGCACTCTGCTGTCAAGCACACCATCAGCAGCTTCTATACTTGCATTAGTCATAAGCTCTCCCCTTTTCATATTAAAATGATATGTTTTATATAATTACGATTTAGGCTTATTATAAAGGTTAATAAAAGCTTAGTCAAGCTATTTTTATAAAATATATAAGAAAAGTATGTTTTGCTATAAAAAACAAAGCCCTGAATCAACATCAATGATTCTAGGGCTTTGTTTATACCTATATGGTTTCTACTCAGGATAGATATCTAGATGACGGATGGAACAGGTTCCTCTTCGATATTGCTTTGAGTGATGACACACCGCACATCTTCATCGTATCTGTCAACTCATTCATCAGCTTCTCTGTATAAAGCCGTACGCCTTCATCTGCACCACCATATATGGCAGTCACATACGGCCTTGCAATCAATACAGCATCTGCCCCCAGTGCCAGGGCCTTGAAGATATCTATACCGCTCCTGATACCACCATCTACGAGTATCATCATGCTGCCTGCAACTGCATCTGCTATGCTCTCAAGGACTTCTGCAGTAGATGGGCACTGATCAAGCACACGCCCACCGTGGTTGCTTACGACTATCGCTGATGCCCCTGCCTCTTTGGCGAGGAGAGCACCCTCAGGCGTCATAATACCTTTTATGATATACGGCTTTCCTGCAGCCTCAATCATTTCGTGCAATTCCTCTACCGTCTTTGAGCCTGCCGGCGGATCGAGGTTCTGAAGGAAAGGCAGCCCTGCAGCATCGATATCGGTCGCAACAGCAAAGGATTTCGATGACTTTACAAGAGCAAATTTCTCCTTCAGTGTATTGATGTCCCAAGGCTTCACCGTCGGTACACCGCGTCCACCAGCTTCTTCTATAGCACTGCAGGCCGCCTTCATAACATCCGGATTCGTTCCGTCGCCTGTGAATGCAAGGATACCAGCATCTGCAGCCGCACGCACCAATATCCTGTTATATTCAAGATCTGTGTACTTATCACCATAATGAAGCTTCATCGCCCCAACAGGTCCCACCATGATGGGTGCCTTCAGCTTCTGCCCGAAGAAATCAAATGATATATCCGGTGTCACATTCGGCGAAATAGTATTCATATTGATCCTTATACGCTTCCATGCCTCGTAGTTACGGATAGCCACATCCCCAACGCCTTTTGCGCCAGGTCCTGGGATATGGTTTCCGCATGTCCTTCCATTACAGATAGGACATGCCTTACACGGTCCGCTACATGTACGTGCTTCCACCAGCACTTCCTGATACGTCATTCGATCTCCCCCTTATGTAAATAATAGCAAAACCTCACTACAAAGATTATATCACATTGACGATATATCTGCGTCGCCTGACCGTATATAGCCAGAAAAGTATATGGACATCAAAATGATCATCTGTATGTCACGAGAAGCTCAGGATGCCTCAGTACCCAGCCGGTAAGCTCAGCAAGTGCATTACGCTCATCCCGGTATTTCTCTATGTCATTTTCCATCGGCACTGGGTCTAATGACGGCGCCAGCTGCTGCGCCGACCTTGTCCCATAATCTCCTATGCGTTCGTCATCCATCCAGCAGTACGGTGTCACTACATGATCTATATGCTCCGTCAGTGGCCTAGATATAGACAGATATTCAAATCCCTCAGGCGCAATAAGCTCCATAACCGTCGGCATGATAGCCATATGGCTGGCAAGGTCATTATGTGCAAGCATATCCCATGTGAGATCTCTATGATACAACGCAAACGACGGCATACGCAGCTCTCTGAGTGTTGCTTCATCACGTGGGATCACCCCATGTCCATATGGCGGCAATCCCCCAGCATGATCTCCCGTAACGATAATAAGGCTGTCAGGATATGCCTCCATCATTCTCTCTGCAAAGTGTATCAATGACTGATCAGCATACCATATCCCTCCAAGCTGCCTGTACGCTATGCCTCTGAGGTTTCTGACCTCATCAGGGGCATCTGCTAATATGCGCTCAGCATCGAATCCAAGCTCCTCCATAGGCATCCTGTACGGTCCGTGATTAGATGTCGTATACAAGAAATGTAACACCGGCTGCCCATCATCGCTTTGCTTTATAAGGCGTTCAGCATTTTGCAAGAAGATATGATCATAAACGCCAAGCCATGTACGCGGTGCATCATCAGGGCATATGTCTGATCCGCCATGGCAGTCATCAAAACCGATAGCAGGAATGAAATGCTCAAGGCTGCCCCAGTTCAATCCACCGCCATACCAGAACACGCTACGATACCCTAACCGCCGCATTTGTACAGGCAGTGAAGTAGGTATTCCCGCCTTCCAGAAATACACATTCTCATTAAGCTCCATATTGTCATCATATATCCCTGCAATCTGGCTTACAAGAGAGGGTTGTGATATAGGTCCTGCAGGTAAGCAGTTATTTATAGAAACGACACCGCTATGCTGCCTGAACTTCACCGATGCCTCCATGAGGTTAAGCCTTGTCCACCCCGGGTCTAGCAACGCCTGCGTATGGCTCTCGCCAAGGAGCCAGAATATATGCGATGGCTTCTTTATCCGATTACCGCTGGTCTTATGCAAAACATGATTCCACGGCTTTTCATCAGTCTTTATCACCTTTCCCATGAGTGGCTTCAGTATCCTTGCCGACTCCACATCATCATGTGAAAGCATCTCATTCATAGGATGCTTGAACACGTTCTCAAGGGCAATGAGATCATCAATGACAGCCTTGCAGAGGAACTGATCATCCTTTACTACACGAGGAACCTCATCCCATTCTGGCTTCTTACGATGACGGAATGTCCCACCATAACGCAGCCAGTAAAAGAAAGCCACTGATACGATAAACATGGATGCTCCAATCGCGTATCTTAGCACCTCTTGCTCAGGCAACGCTATAGCTATAACAGGCGTACTCAGCACAAATTTAGCTGACAGCCAGCATACGGCGGCATATGGAACATATCCGATGATGATCCATATACCATGATTCTGATGGAAGAATATATCCACGAAATTCATCTTATCTGCATTTTTGCCAAGTCTCAAAGTCTGATTGAATGTATCATGAAAATGATAGAAAAAAATCATCTTTCCCATGAAGGTGGTGTATAGCACCATAAGCCAAGCTGTAACAATCAATGCACGTATGCTATCTCCAGCCATGAAATATACCGGTAGGAATGCCCCCGGTACACTCACAAGCAATAGGCATGCAAGATATACATATGCATTCCAATCCATCCCCCACCAAAAACCATAGCGAAAGCATTCTGCCCACTTTAGCCAATGGCCTGCTGGAGACTTTTCAGTGCCATATATCAATATAAATGCTAATCTAAATAATGCGCACATGATTGGCGCAAAAAGCACCAACTTCAAATCCTGCTGCACGCCAGCAAAGAACACAGAAACCATATACAAGCTTCCTTTCTGTATAATGGTTCATCTATTACCATTTTCACAGCGTACAAAGCTGCCTTCCTAACCAATTGGCAGTCAAAGTCCAATAGAACCCGGTATCTATTTCAGTGGACTTTTATATCATACACCTTTATATAAAACATGCACCTACACTTCAAAACGCGAGTATTATGCATGACCGGTTATCACAGCTTCTTGAGTCCATACCTTAAGACCTGCTTTATAAAATAATCTTTGGCAAAAGCCTTAGAACCATACGTAGCTGCAAACTGATCACAGCCACTGACGATTTTTCTATATAATGCATCATCACTTTCAAGCAATTTTATCTTATCGACTAGATCAGACATGTCCTCCTTTACAAAGACGCAGTTTTCCATATCCTTTAGATACGGGAAGGAAAAATCTTTTGGTTCCCTTTTAGCAATAAACACAACGCGATGCATATGCAAAAAAATTTTCAGTCGGGCACTCCATCCGTTTCCCTGCACATCAACTAAATATTTATATTTAGTATGATCCTCCAAGGAGACAAATTTGTCCGATTTTAGTTTTTCCTTCTTTTTCCCTCTTTTTTCTTCATTCCAATGCATTGATATGGCGGAGATATATTGAGGATACTGTGCCCCAAGTTCACAAAGGATTGCTCTGGTGGGATGTGTTGCAGTATTTCCTATCCAAAAGCATCTATTATCTATCCAGCCTTCGCTCCCTGCTTTCTCACATTTAGCGATTGTTTCATCCCAGGACCGGATTCCGACCTCTGGCCATGAATCATAAAGATAATCTGGTATGGGAACAACATGTGGATATTCATCTGCAATTTCCGAATAAGCAAAAACCATTGGTTCTTTTAATAATCGGCGTCCCCTATCTGCATCTTGAACCTTGTCATCCGAATAAAAATAGAAATCTATCTCTTTGCCCTGTAACTCATCTGCATGTTCTTTGAAAGCCTCTTTCATAAAGGATATCGTTGCTGGTATGCGCGTCTGAAATGTATATGAATATTTATATTTCAAATCAGGGAATACCCCATATACATGGCAAAAAGCCGGTATGACTTTCAGTTTATGTGTATATAGAAACTTTTTATAGAAATCTATCTTCATGATGATTATATGCCCCCGTATATCTCTGAATAGCCTAGTTTAGTATCTTTCTTAATGCATCCATCGCCCTATGCATGACGGCTTTTTCGTCGAAAATAATGATTTGTTCTTCCTTTACCCTGTACTCTTTCTTCTGGATCCATACGTTCAAAAGCCTTTCAGCCATGAAGCCATATATCCTCTTTTGGTAATCATCGTATGTCGTTAAATCCACACATTCTTCTAATGAAGCCAGAACCGAGAACAGCCATGCGCAATATTCATCATAATCTCGCTTCCTCATACAGAACATGTTGGTGAAATACGCGCTCTTCTGCTGCATGACCGTATCAAATGCGTCAAGGAACTCAGGAGTCTGCTCTTCTATGATTCTCCTGACATGATCCATATCCTCCCGGTGGTGCATACTGGCATACTGTTCATAAACGGTCTCTGTTAGCTCCATCTTTTTGGGAAGGATAACATCTGCCTCTTTTAGATCATCCCTGAAATCACGTTCTTTGAATATATGAAGCGGTAGTCCAACGATATCCTTTACGAAGTATCTCCTGTAATGACATAGCCCGATATAATCGCATGACAGGTTCTTCCATGCCCAGTACATGGCTGTCAGTTCGCAGTAATATGGATTCTTATCCGATATATGATCTCCTGTGTTATCACTCGCATACTGTTTTCCCCATTCGGTTTCATGTATGCGGCTTCCAACGCAGACTGGATAATAGACGCTGTCCTTAGGAACCCAATGCGGTTTATGTACGGCTATCAATATCTTAAAATCATTGCCCTGTCCGTCACTCAATGCCTATGTCCCCCTCATATACCGTTCATTCTACATATTACACGACTTGCATTCAATGATATTTTATTATATCTTTATATTAAATCGGTTTGTATACATAAAAGGAGTCTTTCTATGCTTTCTATAAACAACCATCGCATCTTAATCATCGGCTGGCCCATGCGCCCTCCCCAGGCGTGGCTCTCAGAGTATCCGTCAGTTACAGCAGAGCGCATATATCAAGAGGATCTTCCCAGGCGAGAAAAGCATTTGAAGGATTTGTCCTTTCATATGCCAAAGGCATTGCAATTCTCAGATGCTGTGACTCCCAGTACCTGGTACGGCAAATGGAAGGCGGATATCGCATCATATGATACAGTCATCCTCATAGATGAGGTACGCGGCAAA
>OMZT01000118.1 GCA_900315615.1 uncultured Veillonellaceae bacterium
AGCAGATGCTCCGTGCTGATATAATCATCGTGCATACTCTTAGCATATTCACCAGCCCTGCCTATCACACGCACCATGTCCATTCCCATGGAAAGCCTGTCCTGTCCTCTGACCTCCGGAATCTTTGACATTTCCTGTTCAACGCGCGCCTTAAGCATCGGGACATCTGTACCGCAATCCGCAAATATAGCTGCTAGCAGTCCCTCAGGCTCGCTGGCAAGTGCATGAAGAACATGCAGTGACGTGATCTCCTGATTATACCGCATTGCCGCATCCTGCTGTGCCTCCTGCATGACAGCGAGCGCCTTCTGTGTATATTTTTCCTCAGCCATTCTTAACCCCTCCATGTCTATAAATCTCTTAACCTGTGTATATATTCATCTTTCTATGTCCTATTATACACGTAAAGGTCAAAAAGTCAAATGTTTTTATCGACTTTTTGACCTTTACGTGTAATTAAACGTTTTTCTTATCTCTGCTAATGTAACAGGGTTGTAAATCTAAATCCATGGTAATATACTCTTATGATGAGGTGATTTGATGGATAAAGAACAATATACACCAAACTGTTTTGGGCTTAAGCCATGCATTGGAAGTGACTGCCGTATTCTCATACTTGGTTCCATGCCAGGCACAGAGTCATTACGTCAGCAGCAATACTATGCCTACCCACAGAACCGTTTCTGGCCATTAATGGCAAATATACTTACAAACAGTGAACCACCAACAGATTATGCTGCCAGGCTCGACATGCTTATATCACATCACGTAGGATTGTGGGATGCTATTGGATCATGTGAACGCCAGGGAAGTCTCGATACCTCGATACATAACGCAGTTGGAAATGACATCTCCTTATTATTGCAGAAGAACCCATCCATCACTATCATCTGCTGTAATGGAGCGAAGTCATTCCAATGCTTCAAGAAATGGAATAAGCCCCTTCTAAAAAAAGAGGGGCTTGAAGTATTCTCATTGCCTTCAACGAGTCCTGCAAATGCGCAATGGAAAATGGACATGCTTATCGCAAAGTGGGTCGTCCCATTCCAGTCAGCAGGGCTAATCTAGGATATGATATCAAAGTAAAGATACGAGCTTAGGGGCACCCTCAAGGACATCCTGTGCTTCCCTTATTATACCATCTACGATGTCCTTTACCGGCTCTGTTTTCGTAATGCATGCTAGGCTCTCTCCTGCCTGCACCATTCCGTTCTCAACATCGCCATCGACAGCTGCAAGTTTATTCGTCCCCGTGGCCATCTTTATCAATTCTTCTTTGGAAGTGCTGCCTTCATTCTCCAGTTCAACGAAATGCTCGGAGAACTTGTTGCGGATACCGCGAACGGCTCCTCCTATAGTATATCCGGTTACGATTGTATCCGTATCTGTCGCATCTATGATCTTCTGCTTCATATTCGGATGAACAGAGCACTCGTCAGCTACGAGGAATCGCGTGCCCATCTGTATACCAGCAGCCCCCATAAGTAATGCGGCTGCCAGTCCCCTGCCATCGGCAAATCCACCAGCCATTACGACTGGCACATCGCTGACAACCGGTAATACCTGTGTCATGAGTGGCAGCGTGTTGAGTTTTCCTATGTGGCCACCTGCTTCCATGCCCTCTAGTACCATAGCATCAGCGCCCTTATCTGCTACACGTTTTGCAAGTTTCAGATTAGGCACAACAGGAAGCACCTTTATTCCAGCAGCATGAAATCTCTCAAAGAAAGGAACTGGATTTCCTGCTCCAAGTGTTACGAACGCAGGCTTTTCATCACAAATAACATTAACGATCTCTTCCTTATTCGGTGCCATCAGCATGACGTTCACACCAAATGGCTTATCTGTCATGTCCTTGGCTTTACGAATCTCATCGCGCGTCCATTCAGCAGACCTGCCACCAGTAGCGATAATGCCAGCTCCGCCAGCTTCTGATACAGCAGCCGCAAGCTTCGCATCTGCGATCCATGCCATAGCCCCCTGCAGGATAGGATACCTGATACCCAGTACTTCAGTAATGCTCTTCATAATCATTCCCCCATTCTTGAATAATATATCATATATTACTTCTAGCTATCGCATTTAAACCCTTCCAAAAAAAAAGCACCCCCATGGGGTGCTTTTTTTATCAACCTAAGATGAAAAGAGAATCTCCAACCTTTACGCTTTCGCCTGCTGCAACATTGAACTTCTTAACCGTTCCATCTGTATCAGCAGTAATCTCGTTCTGCATCTTCATAGCCTCAAGAATAAGCACTACATCGCCAGCCTTTACGCTGCTGCCTTCATTAGCGACCAACTTGATGATCTTACCAGGCATAGGAGCGTCAACAGAATGCTCTCCAGCACCTGCTGCAGTCTTTGTAGTAGCCTTTGGAGCTGGTGCAGCCGGAGCCGGTGCCGCCTTTGGAGCTGGTGCAGCCTTCGGAGCTGGTGCGGAAGCAACAACGCCCTCTTCTTCTACCTCTACCTCATATGCGGTGCCGTTAACCTTGATGTTGAATTTTTTCATTTAATATTCCTCCACTTCGCAGTGAATAAACAACGCTTACATAATAATACAGATCATTGTGTTTGGCAAGGTTCTTATATGTCAGTGAAGGATCAGCTGCCTGCCTGACATCTTCCATGCCTCACTCGGATGTATACGGACGGCTTTAAGCTTTCTTCCGGTTGCCGCCTGCACTGCAGCCATGATCACTGCTACAACCTCCGGGTTCACCTTTTCTTCTGACATGCTTCTTCCTCCTTACAGGATCAAAGCGGAATATTGCCATGCTTCTTTGCAGGGATTGATTCGCGCTTGCTTGCAAGAGCATTCAGTGCCGTAATGATAAGCGGACGCGTTTCCTTTGGCTCTATTACCATATCTACAACGCCACGCTCTGCTGCCTTATACGGAGTTGCAAATTCTTCAACATACTCTTCCGTCTTCTTCTCCTTATCTGGATCCTTGCGGAAGATGATGTTAGCTGCACCAGCAGGTCCCATAACAGCAATCTCCGATGTCGGCCATGCCATTACCTGATCAGCGCCGAGCTCATGGCAGCACATAGCTATATAAGAGCCACCATATGCCTTACGGATAATGACTGTAACCTTCGGCACAGTGGCCTCAGAATAAGCATACAGCATCTTTGCTCCATGACGGATAATACCGTGATGCTCCTGATCGACACCTGGAAGGAAGCCCGGTACATCGACGAGGTTGACGAGCGGAATATTGAAAGCATCGCAGAAACGAATGAAGCGAGCAGATTTGTCAGATGCATCAACATCGAGGCAGCCTGCCATCACATTCGGCTGATTTGCGATTATACCAACAGAACGTCCATCGAAGTGTGCAAAGCAGCAGATGATGTTCTTTGCAAAATGCTCATGTACCTCATAGAACTCGCCATTATCAACGATAGAGCGTATTACGTCCTTCATGTCATAAGGTGCATTTGGATTATCAGGAACCACCGCATTCAGTGACTCATCCATGCGGTCAGGATCATCCGTCGGCTCTAACATTGGAGCATCTTCCATGTTATTGCTTGGAAGGAAGCTCAGAAGGTAACGTATCTGCTTGATGCAGTCGTCTTCATCCTCTGCAGCGAAATGAGCTACACCAGACTTGGTATTATGTGTCATTGCACCGCCAAGTGCCTCAGCTGTAACTTCCTCTGCAGTAACAGACTTAATAACAGCCGGGCCTGTGATGAACATCTGGCTCGTGTTCTTCACCATGTAGATGAAGTCCGTGATAGCAGGCGAATAAACTGCACCACCTGCGCATGGTCCCATGATAACAGAAATCTGTGGTACGACACCAGAAGCAGCAGTATTGCGATAGAAGATTCCAGCATATCCGGAAAGGGCATCGACCGCCTCCTGAATACGTGCACCACCCGAATCATTAATGCCTATGATTGGTGCACCATTCTTCATTGCGAGATCCTGCACCTTCCACATCTTATGCGCATGCTTCTCACCGAGTGCACCGCCAGATACTGTGAAATCCTGTGCATATGCGTAAACAAGTCGGCCATCTACCGTGCCATAGCCTGTTACGATACCATCGGCTGGGAGATCTTTCTTCTCCTGACCGAAGTTAGTGCAACGATGTTTCACGAACATGTCAAGCTCTACGAAAGTTCCCTCATCGAAAAGCTTCGCAAGACGCTCACGTGCCGTCATCTTGCCCTTCGCATGCTGCTTGTCGATACGTGCCTGTCCGCCGCCCTGACGGATATGCTCCTTCTTGGACTGCATCAGTTCGATTTTTTCTTTGACTGTTGCCATTATATACTATCCCTCCTGTTGGTTCTCCCAAAAATGTCAGTCATGCTGGCAAAGCTCGAGGAGAATACCTGCAGACTTCGGATGCACGAATGCTATCATAGCACCACCTGCACCCTTGCGCGGCTTCTCATCAATCATACGAACGCCCTTCTCCTTGAGGTCAGCAATCGCATTCTCAATGTTATCAACGCGTACAGCAACATGCTGTATACCACCGCGGCCACCGTTCTTCGCGATATATTTAGCTATAGGGCTGTCCTCGGAAGTAGCTTCCAAAAGCTCAAACTCAGAGCCGTTCGGAGTTGGGAAGAAACCAGTCGTTACCTTCTGATCTGCAACCGTCTCGTCCTTCGTATGATCAAGACCGAGCTTGTCACTCCAAAACTCACCTGCTTCCTTAAGATCAGGAACAGCTACACCGATATGATCGACTCCAAGAACCTTAAACATAACAAAAACCTCCCATTATCAAAATGCTTATTTCAGCATCTCATCAAGGACATTCCCTACTACAGTATAAGGATCTGTCTTACGTGCCTTTATCTGCTCAACATAATCGTCCAGCCGGCCATCATCGACAATCTTCTGTGTAATATAAGAACCAATCCGGCTCCCTAGAATGTCCAGGATTTCATCTTTTGTACGTTTAGTGCGGCGTTCAGCAAGTATGCCATTACTTTTTATATAGTCATAATGTTTTTCTATCTGTGCGATCAATTCCTTCACACCGATATTCTGATTAGCAATGACTTTTTCTACAGGTGGGCGCCAATCCTTCATAACACCATCGAGATCTAGCATCATATTGATCTCACGTACGAGCTTATCGGCACCATCATGATCAGCCTTGTTCACGGTGAACACGTCACCGATTTCAAGTATTCCTGCTTTTATGGCCTGAATATCATCGCCCATGCCCGGTATAAGCACTACCATCGTCGTATCAGCGGCCTTGACTATATCTACTTCAGATTGTCCGACACCGACTGTCTCAACGAAAATAATGTCCTTGCCAAAAGCATCCATAGCTTTTACTGCATCTGCAGTCTTATGTGACAAACCACCGAGGCTGCCTCTCGTTCCCATGCTGCGTATAAACACACCCTCATCAAGGGTAAGGCCGTTCATACGTATACGATCACCGAGTATCGCTCCACCAGAGAACGGACTAGTAGGATCGATAGCGATAATGCCTACCGTCATACCACGTTTACGGTACTCACGTGCCATTTTATCGGTAAGCGTACTCTTACCAGCTCCCGGAGGACCGGTGACGCCAAGTACAAAAGCATGTCCCGTGTGAGGATAGAGCCTCTTCATGATTTCAGTTGACTTTTCATCCTCATTCTCTATCGAGGTAATAGCACGTGACAGGGCAAGACGGTTTCCGTTCAGTACTTCTTCTGCAATATCCATATCGCGCCCCCTTTCAAAACATAAAACGGGCGGCAGCATAATGTCCTGCCGCCCGCTCTGCATCATATCATCGGAACATTTATTTCTTTACATGCTCTTTGATGTAATCAACAACATCGCTGGTCTTTGTACCAGGAGTAAATATCTCCGATACACCTGCTTCTTTAAGTGCCGGTATATCAGTCTCTGGGATAACGCCGCCGCCAATGATCAGTACGTCATTCATTCCCTTCTCGCGAACAAGGTTCACAACCGCTGGGAAAAGATGTGGATGAGCACCAGAAAGTATGCTCATAGCTACGCAGTCAACATCTTCCTGCAGAGCAGCTTCAGCAATCTGCTCTGGTGTCTGGCGCAGGCCTGTATATACTACCTCAAAGCCCGCATCGCGAAGAGCACGTGCAATCACCTTAGCACCACGATCATGCCCATCAAGACCCGGCTTCGCAACCAAAACTCTGATTTTCTTTTCCATTTCGATCTATCCTCCAAAATCCAGTACTTATCAAGACATACTACGGTATTACAGGCTGATATGAGCCTCATACTCACCGAATACATCACGCATAACGTTGCAGATTTCTCCGAGCGTTGCATACGTCTTAACAGCAGCCAGGATATGAGGCATAAGGTTCTCATTCTCGTCCTCGCATGCTGCATGCAGATCAGCAAGAGCCTTCTTCACAGCCTCGTTATCACGCTTTGCCTTAACCTGAGCGAGCTTAGCCTTCTGCCTCTCACCGACAGATGCATCAACCTTCAGCAGGTTCTTCGGCGGCTCCTCGTTCTCAATCTGATAAGCATTTACGCCGACGATAACACGTGCACCGGACTCAACATCCATCTGCCACTTATAAGCGCTGTCCTGAATTTCCTTCTGGATATAGCCCTTCTCGATTGCAGCGACTGCACCACCCATGTCATCAATCTTCTTGATGTAATCCATAGCCTCCTGCTCGATCTTATTGGTCATTGCCTCCACATAATAGGAGCCTGCCAATGGATCAATAACATCTGCAAGTCCGCTCTCATGTGCAACGATCTTCTGTGTCATGAGTGCGATATGAACGGAATCCTCAGATGGAAGAGCCAGAGCCTCATCACGAGAGTTCGTATGCAGTGACTGGGTACCACCCATAACAGCTGCAGCAGTCTGCAGTGCAACACGGATAATATTGTTATCCGGCTGCTGTGCAGTCAGCATGGATCCAGCGGTCTGCGTATGGAAACGCAGCTTCATCGACTTATCTTTCTTCGCATGGAAGCGATCGCGCATCACGCGAGCCCAAATGCGGCGAGAAGCGCGGAACTTCGCAACTTCCTCAAGCACATTGTTATGCGCATTCCAGAAGAATGAAAGACGTCCTGCGAAAGCATCAACATCCAGGCCAGCCTTGATTGCAGCCTCAACATATGCAATACCATCTGCAATGGTGAATGCGATTTCCTGAGCAGCTGTAGAACCAGCCTCACGGATATGATAGCCCGAAATGGATATCGTATTCCACTTTGGAACATTCTTAGAGCAATACTCGAAAATGTTGGTGATCAGGCGCATAGACGGACGTGGTGGGAAAATATATGTACCACGTGCCGCATACTCTTTCAGGATATCATTCTGAATAGTACCACGCAGCTGATCAGCAGATACACCCTGCTTCTCTGCAACAGCAATATACATAGCCAAAAGAACAGACGCAGGTGCATTAATCGTCATGGAAGTCGAAACCTTGCCAAGGTCGATCTTATCAAAGAGAACCTCCATATCAGCAAGAGAGTCGATAGCAACGCCGACCTTTCCGACCTCACCTTCAGAAATAGGATCATCGGAGTCATAGCCGATCTGCGTAGGAAGGTCGAATGCGCAGGAAAGTCCAGTTGCACCAGACTCAATCAGATAACGATAACGCTTATTGGACTCCTCAGCCGTAGAGAATCCTGCATACATACGCATCGTCCAATAACGGCCGCGATACATTGTCGGCTGCACACCGCGCGTATATGGGAATACGCCCGGGAAGCTTATATCATCTGCATAGTCAAGATCCTTGATGTCAAGAGGTGTATAAATACGCTTCTCTGGAAGATGATCACGCTCTGGGAAACGCGCAATTGCCTTTGTTACACTTTCCTCGTACTTATCGAGTTCGGCCTGAATTTTCTCATGTTCTGTCATAATCAGGTATGCCCCCTATTGCTCTACATTCCATTATTTATATGCCATCTTCTTATGAAGATTACTTCATAGATCCGGTTTCTATGAATCTCTGATGCCAGCTCAACGCCTCACTGATGATATGAGGTGTATGTGCATGTTTCGTACTCTCGGTTGCACGCTTGAAATAATCAAGCAACATCGGCCTGTAATCTGGATGAGCGCAGTTATTGATGATAACCTCTGCTCTCTCACGTGGTGCCAGGCCGCGTAAATCTGCTATACCCTGCTCAGTGATGATAATATCGACATCATGCTCCGTGTGATCAATATGTGAGCACATCGGGACTATGGATGAAATCTTGCCATCCTTTGCGACAGATGGGGTATAGAAGATGGTGAGATAAGCGTTACGTGCGAAATCACCGCTTCCGCCAATACCGTTCATCATCTTCGTACCAGTAATGTGGGTCGAATTCACGTTGCCATAAATATCTGCCTCTATAGCAGTGTTCATGGCGATTACTCCCAGGCGGCGAACCACTTCAGGACTGTTAGATATCTCCTCAGGACGAATCAGCAGGTGCTTCTTATATTTAGGAACATCACTGTAGAAACGTTTCATTCCTGCCGGCGAAGGTGAAAAAGCCGTGCCGGATGCTATCGTCAGCTTGCCTGCATCGATAAGGTCGAGCATGCCGTCCTGAATAACCTCTGTATAAACAGACAGATTCTCAAGCTCTGAATCCACAAATCCTGCCATAACTGCATTCGCGACATTGCCGACACCAGACTGCAGCGGAAGAAGGTTCTTTGGCATACGTCCAGCCTTGACCTCCTTTGCAAGGAAGTCAAGGGTAAGCTCTGACATCTTCTTTGAGTTTTCATCAATCGGCTTGAGATCACGCGTGTGATCCGGAATATCGCAAGGCACAATATAAAGGATCTTATCCGGAGTGCAAGGTATGTACTGCGTTCCTATCCTATCGCTAGCCTTAACTATTGGAATCGGCTGACGCTCTGGTGGATCCAAAGGAACGTACACATCATGCATACCCTCGAGATCCAGTGGCTGAGTCGTATTAACCTCGACAATAACCTTATCTGCCTGCTGTACGTAAGATGCTGCATTTCCGAGAGATGTAGTCGGAATTATATTGCCTTCCTCAGTGATCGCGCATGCTTCTACAAGTGCGACGTCGACCTTGCCGAGATATCCATAGCGTCCGAGCTGTGCAGACTCTGAAAGGTGCAGATCGCAGTAATTCACAGAGCCATCATTAATCTCACTGCGGAGAGTTTTGTCCGTCTGATAAGGCAGGCGCTTTCCGATACCATGCACCTGTGCAAGGGCATCGTCAAGCTCCGGGCCAGTCGAAGCACCCGTCCATATATTGACCGTGAACGGATCCTTCTTCATGCGCTCCGCCAACGCAAGTGGAACAGCCTTTGGATAAGCTGAAGCTGTAAAACCGCTGCACGCCACGTTCATACCAGGCTTAAAAAAAGCCGCGGCCTCTTCAGCGCTTACGATTTTAGACTGCAAATCCTTGTTGCGTACGCGATCGGAAATATCAATCATCGAAACTCCTCCCAACCTTGCCCTTCTGCGGTATACATAAATGTCACCCACTACAGGGCCGTATCACTTCCCGAAGGCGATGCCATACGGGATATAGCAAATCGTTTTGCAAGCTATAATCTTTATTTATGCTCATAGTCTGTCACGATTATACCTAAAGAAAGTGTACCACTACGCTAATTCGTAGTCAAGATTATTTTAACGTATTTACCTGCATTTTGTGAAAAATGCAACCTATTTCATCTTAATTGTAAACGTATATATAACGTATGGTCGACAATGATAAGCTACATTACATATGAACCATATGATACGAAAGTGTGCTTAGACCCGTGAAAATATCTTCATTTACTATACATACGTCATCAGGTACAC
>OMZT01000117.1 GCA_900315615.1 uncultured Veillonellaceae bacterium
TGCCCATATCCGAATCCGGAGATTTTCGAGGCGATGAAGACCGGGCTGGAGCTGGCAAAGGAGAAGGGCGCTGATCTCATGCTTGCGACTGACCCTGATGCTGACCGCGTGGGCATCGCGATGCGCTGCGATGATGGCTCATACGAGCTCGTCTCCGGCAACGAGATGGGCGTTTTGCTGCTGGACTATATCTGTGCAGGCCGCATAGAGAAGGGCACTATGCCCGAAAAGCCCGTTGCGGTGAAGTCCATCGTGTCCACACCGCTGGCAGATCTCGTCGCAAAGCATTATGGCGTCGAGCTCAGGCATACATTGACGGGATTCAAGTGGATCGGTGACCAGATCGCACAGCTCGAAGCGGCAGGAGAGACGGATCGTTTCATATTCGGGTTCGAGGAGAGCTATGGATATCTCGCAGGCCCCTATGTACGCGACAAGGATGCAGTCGTCACGTCCATGCTGATCTGTGAGATGGCGGCATACTACAGGAGCAAGGGCTCGTCCATCAAGAAGCGTCTCGAGGAGATATATAAGGAGTACGGGCGCTATCTGAACAAGGTTGACAGCTTCGCTTTCCCTGGACTTTCCGGCATGGATAAGATGAAAGACATCATGGAAAAGCTCAGGAAGAATCCGCCGAAGGACTTCGCGGGTAAGAAGGTCGAGCAGGTCACGGATTATGAGGATACGGCAGCGACCGGGCTTCCAAAGGCGAATGTGCTGACGTATACGCTTGAGGGCGGAGAGACGATTGTCGTGCGCCCGTCTGGCACAGAGCCGAAGATAAAGACGTATTTCACGACAAAGGGCAAGGATCTTAAAGAGGCAGAGGCTGAGAAGGAGAAGCTTGCCAAAGCTGTGAAACCGTACCTTTCATGATGATTTACAGCCAGGAGGGATGAATATGCGACTTACCGGGAAAGGGTTCAGTCCCTTCGATATTCGCGGGATATACCCGGACGACGTCAATGAAGAGGTGGCTTATCGTGTCGGGCGCTCTCTCGTGAAGCTTTTCCATGTGGAAAGGGCGGCAATCGGGCGCGATGTGCGCCTATCCAGCCCAGAGCTTTTGAAGTATGCCATAAAGGGTATGCAGGACGCGGGTGCGGATGTGATGGATATCGGCATGTGCGGTACAGAGATGATATATTTCGCAGTGGCACATTATAAGCTGGACGGCGGTATCATGATCACGGCGAGCCACAACCCGAAGGAATATAACGGCATGAAACTCGTCCAGCGCGGTTCTAGACCTATATCGAACGACAGCGGTCTGCGCGATATACGTCATGAGGTGCTGTTCGGACGGTTCAAGCCGACGGGGTATTCGTTGAGGCGCATCTCGCATATGGATATCATGGAGGATTATGTGAATCACCTCCTTACCTATGTAGACGTGAATAAGCTCCGCCCGTATAAGGTCGTGCTGAATGCGGGAAATGGCGCGGCAGGTCCGGTCGTGGACGCACTTTCAAAGTACCTCCCGTTTGATATCGTGAAGATAAACAACGAGCCGGATGGCTCATTCCCGAATGGAGTGCCGAATCCTCTGCTCGTAGAAAACCGCGAGGCTACGGTGGAGGCGGTCCTGCGTGAAGGTGCAGACTTCGGCGTCGCATGGGATGGTGATTTCGACAGGTGCTTCCTCGTCGACGAGAAGGGTGAATTCATAGATGGCTACTATATGGTAGGCCTTCTTGCCAAGTCCTTCCTGGAGAAAGAGCCGGGAGCTGCAATCATCTACGACCCGCGCTGTATTTGGAATACGGAGGAAATCTGCCGCGAGTACTCAGGTAGAGCGGTCATGTCAAAGAGTGGGCACGCGTTCATCAAGGAGCGTATGCGCGCAGAGGACGCGGTCTACGGCGGTGAGATGAGCGCACATCATTATTTTCGTGACTTTTCATACTGCGACAGCGGCATGATACCATGGCTGCTCGTCTCTGAACTGATGTCGACTGACGGGAGACCGCTCTCGGAGATGGTCGGCTCCATGCGTAGGAGCTACCCGATATCTGGCGAGGTAAACAGCAAGGTGAAAGATGTAGACGCGGTGCTAAGGCGCGTTGAGGAGAAATATCAGGCCATGGGAGCAGTCATCGACCATACGGATGGCGTATCTGCTGCCTTCGATAAATGGAGATTCAACCTCAGGAAGCCCAATACCGAGCCGGTGATACGCCTTAACGTGGAGACGCGCGGCGACCGTAGGCTGATGGAAGAGAAGCGCGATGAGCTTTTGAAGGAGATAAGGAGATAAACTTGGCAACGAAAAAGCAGAAGATAAGAAAAGCGATCATACCGGCGGCAGGACTCGGCACGAGATTCCTTCCAGCGACGAAGGCACAGCCAAAGGAAATGCTGCCTATCGTGGACAAGCCGGCAATCCAATTCATAGTCGAGGAGGCTCTTGCCTCCGGCATCGAGGAGATCCTCGTCATTATCGGGCGCAATAAACGCTCGATAGAGGATCATTTCGACAGGTCTGTGGAGCTGGAGCTGCAGCTGAAGTCGCAGGGCAAATACGAGATGCTGAAGATGGTACAGAAGATATCTGATATCACTGTCCATTTCATTCGCCAAAAAGAGGCACGCGGCCTCGGCGATGCCGTCCTTTGCGCGCGTCAGTTTATCGGTGACGAGCCATTTGCCGTACTTCTTGGCGATGATATCGTCGACGCGGAGGTGCCGTGCCTGTCACAGCTCATCGAGGTATATAACGACCTCGGCGGCTCTGTGCTCGGCGTGCAGCAGGTGCCGCAGGATAAGGTCTCCGCATACGGTATCGTTGACCCGGAGGATGTGAAGCCTAACGTATGGCGCGCACGCGACCTGGTTGAAAAGCCTGAGGTAGACGAGGCACCAAGCCGCCTGGCAGTACTTGGACGTTATATCCTGCGGCCTGCCATATTTGATATACTGGAGCATACTCGCCCAGGCCGCGGACATGAGATACAGCTCACAGACGCGATAAACGAGCTCGCACAAAAGGAAGCGGTTTACGCTTATAACTTCGATGGACGCAGGTACGACATAGGCGACAAGGAGGGGTTCCTCGAGGCGACAGTGGAGTACGCATTGAAGCGCCCTGAGATACGTGACAGCTTCATCGCATATCTTGCGCGCACGATTGGACCTATCATACAGGACGAGAAACAAGAAAAGTGATATGTGTCCGGTCTTTTAACGATGGACAGGGTCATGATAAAGCCGTATAAGTAATTATTGGAGGGAATTTTTATGAGCCTTACATTGAAATCTGGTTTTTCCTTTGACTATGATAATCTTTTCGGTGAGGGAAAGGTCACGAAGGAAGACCTCGAGTGCTATAAGGATGATCTGAAAAAGGCACATGAGGCGATGAAGCATATGCGTGAGACGGGCGTGATACGTGCACATCTCTCCAAGGATGGCGACCCTGAGAAGGTGCTTTTCAGCCAGCTGCCATACGTCGAGGAGGGTCATCTGAACTCCCCTTCATCCATGAAGCACCTGCAGGAGCTTACGGATCATGTGAAGAACCATACGGATACGGTCGTATCGCTCGGCATTGGTGGAAGCTATCTCGGCAATAAGGTGATATTCGATGTGCATTGCGGAGAGTTTTGGAACTCAGAAAGCGCTGAGGAGCGCGGCGGATTCCCAAAGGTGATCTTTTCTGGAAACAATATCGATCCACGCCGCACCGGCGATGTCATAAAGTTCCTGAAGCGTGAGGCGAAGTACAAGAAGCTGCACGGGCAGGGCAAGTACAATGTAATGCTGCTCGTCATCTCGAAGTCCGGTGGCACGCTCGATACCATGTCAAACTTCATGGTCATCTATGACGCATTGAAGGATGAGCCGGATATCGATGTTGAAGTCGTCGCAGTCACAGATCCTAATGAGAAGAATCCAACGGTACTGAAGAAGCTCGCCATAGAGAACGGCTGGCCGCAGTACAGCGTACCGGACGGTGTCGGCGGACGTTTCTCAATATTCTGCGAGGTCGGGCTGTCGCTTGCGGCATGCGTCGGCTTTGATATAAAGAGCTTCCTCGAAGGCGCTAAGGATATGGACAAGGAGTGCCAGAAGGATGACCTCTGGGAGAACCCTGCCATGCTCAATGCCGCATTGAAGTTCGCGGCATCCGAGAAGCACGGACGTGATATAGAGGTCATGATGCCGTATGGAGACTACTTGAAATCCGTTTCCGAGTGGTATATACAGCTCTTGGCAGAGTCCCTCGGCAAGCAGTTCAATAAGGAAGGCAAAGAGGTCTGCTATGGCCGTACGCCTTGCGTGGCTGTCGGCACGACGGATATGCATTCGCAGACGCAGCAGCACCAGGAAGGCAAGCTCAACAAGATCGTGCAGTTCGTGAAAATCGATCAGTGGAAAGATGATCTCACGATTCCGGATGTGTTCCCGGATGTACCGCGTCTGTCCGGTATGGCTGGCGTTACGATGGGACAGGCGCTCGAGGTAGCACGCCAGTCCAATGCGGATGCATTGAAGAGCAACCACCGCTTCAATGCATGCTTCACGCTGCCAAAGCTCAATGCCTACCATCTCGGCGAGCTCCTGTACATGCTCGCGATGAGCATTGCCTATGAAGGTGAGCTCGCAGACGTCGACGCATTCAACCAGCCGGGTGTCGAGAGCTACAAGCGCATCATGGGACCAAAGCTCGCAGAGGTCAAGAAGGCTAACGAGGCACATAAATAA
>OMZT01000113.1 GCA_900315615.1 uncultured Veillonellaceae bacterium
GCCGATTTGCGGGAAGGAGAACGGACATACCTTTTTCTTTGGATATGGGGGAATCAACATCGGCTCGAAAGGCGAAATGTTCCATGCAACATACAATAGCAATAATTCCAAGGCATATCAGAAATCTAACTATTATCCCGAACTCTATATGTACAATGCCACGATAGCTAGTGACCTTGCCCACGAGATGGGACATTGGTATATGAACCGTGAAAATCACAATTCGGCAGAGGAAGACGAAGCAGACAACTACGCCATGGAATTTTCTGAACCTTTGGAATATGGCTCTTACGCAGGACAATGGTTATCGTATGATAGTGTAGTGTTGGCAGAAGGAAAAGGACGTAACCATAAAGACCCGAAGTACGATGCGCAGGACGCTTTGAATTACATCGAAAAAGCGAGCAAGGGACACATCAAATTCGATGGCGACGGGGATGGTTATTTCAATTCCTTCACGTTCGATGGAACGACTTTCCTCCAAGAGAATAAAATTCCTTCCATGAGGGCATCTTGGGTAAACGCATATCCCGAAACCCCTAAAAATTCCGAGAAATGGGATGATTTCGTAGTTGACGAATCTTTGAAAAAGAACGGTATCAAGGAATCGTTTAACCCAAACGACAAATACCATATCGCTTATGTTGCCGCTCAGATTGCCTTTGCTATCAAGTACAACGTGTTTGACAATGCCCATTCTCATCTTATGAACGCTTGGGATTTTTGGCACAGCGGCGAAGCCGTGACCGCAGAGAATAAACAGCATTACGATACCCTTTCCAAGTGGTCGGTGCTCTATTTCGATAACCCGTTGAACGGCGGGCGGAAAATCGTGGACATCTACCCCTATACACAAGATGAACTTCTTGAAAAAACGTATGGATTTGACAGTCTTATCAAATCCGCCCCTTCAAGTGGCGATGCCTATGTCAAGTGGTGCAAGGATAACGTCAATTATCTGAATAATGAACCTGCCATTGCCTTTTGGTATATCTGTTACTGCATGGGAAATTACAACAACTTATAAAACCAAAAAGAAAACGAGGAGTAATTAAGCTCCTCGCCTTTCTTTACGACTGTGATTGTTTCAACTGTTTCATCATACCAAGCCATTGGCTATAAGCAAACGGGTACAGGTTTTTGTCAGGCGGGTTGTCGGGGTCATACGAACCTGTCAATCTTGTAAGCACAGCGGCTCCCGTGGTTGCTCCTGTCTCGGCTCCATTTTTGACTACTTCTCCAACGGTGGATTTTTTAGCAGTATCTTTGACGCTAATATCTGTGGTTTCTTTTTTACCGAAGTTACTCATCGCATTTTTAGCTTTATCGTTTGCCATGCTTTTTGCTTCGGGTTTGTTTTCCACATTGTTTGTCGTCTTAGGTGTCGTTTCATCGTTGCTCTTGCCCGTGATGCTCTTGAACGCATCGGTGATGGTCTTCGTTCCTTTGGCTACCGCGTCACGGACGTATTGGAAGAAGCCGACCGTTCCCTGCTCAGGCATATCGGTTGCACGTTTCAGAGCACTTGCTTTCATGCTCTTCAAGTTGTCGCTTGAAAGCTCGCCCGAAATATCCGTGCCGTCTTTGAGGAGGATTTTGCCATCCTCGTACTGCAGGTCTGCCAAGTCGATGTGAATTTGTCAACCATTCTTGACAAATTCAGTACATGATGAAACTCAGCTTGCGGAGCGGCAGGAAGTTGATGTCTTTCAGCAGGTTCTTGACGAGCTTGACGTCGGTGATGTTGCCGGGCAGTTTGCGGTAGTAGACCGGCTGGCGGGATATCTCGCCGTACAGCAGGGCAAGGTTAATCTGCGGCAAGTCGTCGCCTTCCATGTAAATCGCCTCCATAGATATAATTATATATCTATGGAGGCGATTCATAGAAGAAGAGTGTCCTTAGAAAAATCGGGGCAAACCCGCGCCAAATAAGGGGTCGCTAGACTTCGACGAATGACGACTCATAGCCTAGATACAAAATCGTGGAAGCGCAAGATACAGTAGGCAGTATGAGAATAAATATAGAACAGCCTCCAACAAATATACGTTGTCGGAGGCTGTTAGGTTTTATATAAGAAGCAGCATTACATGCCTTTTATGAGATCCTTTACGATATCATATTCTGCACATGAGAGAGCTTCTTCCTTTAATTTTTCCCACTTGGAATGTATCTTTCGGAGCGCGAAGTAGTTTGATATGTATTCAAGAGGAATCAGTGCAGAAGATCCAAGCGGCTCTGTTAGATATATATGGATAATGCTGTCTGATGACTTGGGAAACAGGATCTTCCTAGGGGTCATCTTAGTAGAGATGATCTGATTCTCAATGATGTCCTCATGAAGGAATGTGAGCAGATTCTTAAGCTTTTCTATGCCAACATGCTCCAATAGCATTCTTTCATCAGAAAGTATATCTGCCAATGTGGGTGCAGGAGTTCCATCGTAGTTTTCTATGAAGTCATAAACGTATCCAAGTCCTAGATCGGTTCGTATGAGACCGTAGAAGCGTGGAAGCGTTTTCGTGCTTCTATCGCGTCCACGCATAAGTTGAATGAATGTCATTTCACGGTTAGACGAACGCTGCCCATCGTGATCAGTCGCTATTCTTATACATTTGCCATGGCTCTCAGGGTGTCGATAATATTCGTGATGAGATCCTTGTGTGAGAATCGGCGTATGCTTCAGCTGTATATATGACATATATTTTCCTTTCATTCGTATGTATAGGCGACATAAGGATAACGTCCACATATATTGTAAGACGTACTAGAGACGATTTCAAGGAAAAGCGTCGGTTTTCTTGCGGATTAGAGCTTGAAATGATACAATAGTGATACTGACACAAGGGAGGTCTATACATGTTTTCACAGTTCTATCTGGGAGTTCAGCAGGACTTCAAGATTTTTTTGATTGCACCTATATTATGTGCGCTTCTTCGCGCTGTTTTTATATTGACGTTCAACCCATATGGAAATTTTGCCGGCAAGGGTAAAGCCCTAGCAGAAAGCTTTTATTATGGTTTTTGGTGGGGGATGAAATACAATGCATATGTGTTCCTTTTTTGCATGCTTTTTGTAAGCATACCAGGAGCGTTCATACCTGATTATTTTGCAATCGGAGATACAGTGAGGCTGGTAGGTACATCAATTTACTGCTTCGTCATATATGTCGCTTTTTGCGGGAAGATGGCCTTTTTTACTCATTTCAGGCAGATATTCAACAAGACTCTCTGGCTTGGTATGAGCGATGCTAAAAGTGAATTTGTTAGGATATTCTTTCGCGAATCACATGGCGTTGCACTGGTATTAGGCACTATCCCAGTCATGTATTTCGTCTGGAATGGTGGCAAATGGCTCCTTTCAACACATTGTGCACAGCTTTTTGACGTAGGGCTTTTTTTTACGGATAATAGTTCTATTTATGGGGATGTACCTTTACTTTTGCAGTGTATGCAGTATGGATTCAATTTCATGATAGCAGTAGTTGCGGCCATGCTTTTTCTATATGTACAGAGCGGTGCTACTTTTGTAAAGGATCTGCGCCCATCCTGGGATGGCATACCTGCTATCACTAAGAAAGAATCCTTCCTGGCTATGGCAACAGTTGATGATCTGGTAGCGCTAAATGATGCGAGGAGGCGTCCACTTGCGCGCTTGATGATGCACTCTGATGAAGAGGACGAAAAAAAGATCAGCCGCATAATGCCAGACAAGTTCGCACATGGGCATTGGAAGAAACTTTCAGATCCTACCGCAGCTTTCGCTCGTACAGCAAAGGGCGCACATATAAGGAAGCCGAAGAATATATTCTTTTTTGTGGTAGACAGCTTTTCCGAGTTTGTATTTGATGATATTTATAAGGACTTGCATATTGCGGATAGAGCCAAGGCTTTTCGCAACGAGAAGAATACAGTTTCATTTAAAAATTTTCTCCCGGCAGGCATAACGGCCAGAGAATCTCTCGCGAGCATCATGAGTGGACTATTCGACTCTGGTATATCGCTTAATGAGAATAATGGCTTTTGGAGAGGTGCAACTCATACAAGCCTTCCGCGGCAAATTGGACGCCTTGGATATAAGACATACTATTGGGAAGGCGGAAATGCCGGACGTGGGAGCTTCAACTTATTTGCACCTGGAGCGGGTTTTGATGTGGTCATGTCTGCCTCGGAATTTTGTCCAAATGATGCGCCACATACGTATAATGGTGTGTGTGACGATGTTTTTTTTCAAAAGATAGCGAATGAATTGAATGATATCTCACATCCAGCATTTCATATGATACATACGACATCTAATCATGCGCCTTTCAATATTCCTATGGAGCAGTTTGGCTTTTTTCCAAAGCGTACAATGCCTGAAGTCTTAAAGCGTATGAAAATCGATTCGAAAACGAGCCAGATGCTGGGAACGTTTTGGTATGAAGATAGATGCTTGAACGGGTTTATACGTGAGATGCTCAAGCGCTATCCTGATAGCCTCATTGTGGTAACGGGGGATCACCCTGCATTACCTGTTCCTTTTGGTACAGGCCTTATAGCGCGCTTAGAGCCTACATATCGTGAACAGTATGGAACGTCATTTTATATGCACCATCGTGATTTCGAGCTGAAGAGCTTTGCAGGTAATACTATAGGAAGCCATATGAATATTATGCCAACGATCATAGAGCTGATTGCTCCACGTGGATATGAGTATTATTCCATCGCTCAGTCACTTACGGAGCCTGTTGAGCATGTCGTAACACCGCATAACTGGATGACAGATGATGCAATCGGACATGCAGATGATGGTCTTTGGCAGAAAATGATCATATCTGCCGACCAAATAGATGTGAATGAGGGCTCGGCGCGCTTTTCTGCCGAGATAGATGGTCTCCAGTCCCTCAGTGGTTGGATGGCCAGACATCCAGAATCATTGAGTTAAGGAACCTTAATTATATTGACGCTAATATCGGAAGTTTTATCTTAGAATACGAAAGCGGGTGTTTACATGCCATTGAAGGTTGATGGACTGAGTGGACAGCGTACTGGCCCAGAAGCTCATATGCTTGAGCATCCTGATGCTGTGCATGGTTCTTCAGGTGCTGATACGGATTTTGCGACGCAGCTTGAAGAACAGGGTAGTGGATTTACCGATGAGCAGATGGATGCTCTGCTTCAGGAAATCGATAAGCAGGGAGAAAAACTTTCAAAATCACCTACATTTGATGAGCTTGTATCGTATAGAGACTTGGTGAAGACGTTTATCGGAGAGGCGGTTTCCAGGATGTACTCTGTGCATGCACAGGTAGGCTGGGATCATCTCGGAAGACAGAAGGCTTATACTATTGTCAGGAAAATAGACCGTAAGATGGAAGAAATGGCAGAGAAAATAAGACTAGGTCAGACAGATAAGCTTGACATTATCGCAAGTCATGATGCCATACGCGGCATGCTCGTGGATCTTTATATGTGATGGCGGGTTGGGATAGATTGCTCGGCCATGAGCATACAGTTGCCAGAATTCGACAGATGCTATCAGAAGGTAGGCTGCCACACGCATTACTTTTTTATGGAAAAAAAGGCATTGGAAAGCGTTTGGCTGCTGATATACTTGCGGAATCGTTCCTCTGCCTTGGCAGGGATGCTCCATGTGGCACTTGTGCTTCATGTACAGAATACGAAGCAGGTACACATCCTGATTTTCATTTGGTAGAGCCTGAGGATGGACATAGGGATATACGTATAGATCAAATCCGAAAAATGGAGCAGGACGCCTCGAGGATGCCTATGAGATCGCATGGGCAGGCGGTTATCATTGATGAAGCTGGTACAATGAATGAAAGCGCACAAAACAGCCTGCTGAAGACATTGGAAGAACCGAGTGGAAATAGGCTATTCATACTCGTTACGGAGAGCAGGAGCAGCCTGTTGCAGACGATATTATCGCGTGTAGCCCAAGAGGGATTTGCACCGCTGCCGGTTCAAGTGGTATCAAAGTACCTTATCGATAACGGAGTTCCAGAAGCGAAAGCAGCAGGACTGGCAGCATTGTCTATGGGAAGTATTGGACGTGCTATAGAACTGAATGATGAGGGCGGGCTTGAGATTCGCAATAACGTTATTTCAGTGCTTATGAATATCGGCCGGTGGGATGTAAATGGAATTGTTTCTCAAGGAGAGTTCGCGGCTGACTTGACACATGCCCAACTTGGCTCATGGATTGCCGACCTCAAGATGATATTGCGCGACATGCTCGTCATGTATGATGGTGATGGTACTAAGCTTTACAATGAAGACATCCGGCCGAATCTCGTAGGGCTTCTTCCTACATATACAGAGCACAAGCTCCAAGCGTTACTCGGATTGGTGCGCATGATAGAGAAGAGAATGTTTTCTAATGCGAATGCTAGAATGCAGATAGAGGGCCTGCTCCTTCGGATGCAGGATATCATAAAGGACTAGGGTGAAAATTTTGCAGACAGTAATAGGTGTACGCTTTAAACGTGCAGGGAAGATATATACGTTCAGTCCAGGAGACCTTGATATAAAAAAAGGTGACGATGTTATAGTAGAGACATCAAGAGGGCTTGAATATGGCATTGTCGTTACGGGACCACGTGAAGCGGAAGATAATGGTACAGTGATCAAGCAGGTTTTACGGATTGCAAATGATGAGGATCGAAAAAAGGTCGCTGATAATAAGGAGCGAGAAAAAGAAGCATTTGATATTTGTGAGAGAAAAATTGCTTCACATGGGCTGCCAATGAAGTTGGTAGGTGTTGAATATACTTTTGACATAAATAAGATCATATTTTATTTTACAGCAGATGGCAGAATCGATTTTCGTGAACTTGTCAAAGATCTTGCGGGTGTTTTTCGCACACGCATAGAGCTTCGTCAGATTGGTGTCCGAGATGAAGCAAAGCTTATGGGCGGAATAGGATGTTGCGGAAGACCTCTTTGCTGCGCCACTTTTTTGGGAGAATTCGCGCCTGTTTCAATTAAGATGGCAAAGGAACAGAACCTATCATTGAACCCAGCTAAGATATCGGGTATTTGCGGTAGGCTCATGTGCTGCCTGAAATATGAAAGCGGATGCTATGAATGTGGTCATGCAGATGGCATGCGCAGTGAGCGCCCCAAGGCGCCTGAACGCAACAGCCGCGTTATGACAGATGCTGGTGTGGGAAGGGTGATTTCTCTTAATATGCAGCGTCATATGGCCACTATATTGCTCGATAATGGACGTACGGTTGTAGAAAACTGGGATAATATAGCACCGTATGAGTCTGATGATGAAGACGGAAATGTGAATGGAAATTCAGTGCAGGAACCGAGATACCATGACGCGCAGCGTGGATCTAGAGCCAAGAAGAAGCGCAAGGCACATGGCGGAAAATCTCGTGAAGAGAATGGAGCACATCGTAAGGATAGAGTTCGCCATGAAAATAATAATGGCAGCCATGGTGATGGTGGCAGCAGGTGATACCAAGACTTCAAAAAAATGAACGACTGGATGATCTGATGCGATGCGGCAGGAAAATAATCCAGAATACAGATGAATTCTGTTTTTCTATAGATGCCGTTCTGCTGGCACATTATCCCAAATTACATAAAAAAGAAAATGTTATAGATCTGGGCACTGGTACTGGTGTGATGCCACTTATTATGGCAGATGATGTGTCGCATATCGAGGCAGTAGAATTGTCGCCTGTGATGTATGATCTTGCTAAACGTAATGTCGAAATGAATGACCTTGCTGGCAAGATAAATGTCGTTGAAGGGGATTATCGTCATATACGTGATATGTATAGATCGGAAAGCTTTGATCTTGTGATCGCAAATCCACCATACCGTCCTGTCGGCAATGGAGATGTGAACCGCCTGTCTGGTGTTGCTAAGGCAAGACATGAGTTTACGGCAACGCTTTCTGATGTGATTGAGGCTGCTGCATGGTGTACAAGATATCATGGGCATTTTGCTATGGTACATATACCCGAGCGTTTAGGTGAGATCTTTTATGCAATGCATGAGGTGGGATTTGCAGTAAAGCGTTTGCGCATGGTCGCTCCACGTGCTGGTAAAGATCCCAATATCGTGTTGTTAGATGCTGTAAAGGGTGCCGCTGAAGGACTAAAGGTAGAGCCTGAGCTTGTCGTACATGAGCCAGATGGCTCATATACAGACGAGATAAAGAAGATATACGGGCTGAATTGCTGAAGGGCGGATGATGATGGAACAAAGCGAATGCGATTCTAAGGGAAAGTTGTACTTATGCGCGACTCCTATAGGGAATCTGGGTGATATGACATATCGTGCTGTAGGAATGTTGGAATCAGCTGATATCATCGCCGCAGAAGATACGCGCCACACAAGGAAGCTGCTTTCACACTTTGATATACACACACCCCTTGTCAGCTATCATGAGCATAATAAATATGAAAAAGGGCCTATTTTAATAGATGAGATGTTATCTGGCAAAACTGTTGTATGTGTGAGTGACGCGGGAATGCCAGGGATTTCTGATCCGGGAAGCCATCTGGCGGAGCTTGCCATAAGTGCGAGAATAGATGTTTCTCCGCTGCCTGGCGCAAATGCTGCATTATCGGCATTGATTTGCTCAGGCCTTGACACAAGGCAATTCTTTTTCGTAGGATTTCTTCCTCGTACTGGGCAAAAAAGGCGTGAGGTATTGGAGGATGTGTCAGGCATTCATCATACGCTGATATTCTATGAGGCACCGCATCATCTGCGTGCTACGCTCAAGGATTTATGCGATGCGTTAGGTTCTGACAGGCGTGCCGTTGCCGCTCGTGAGCTGACGAAGAAGTTCGAGGAATTCAGGCGTGATACACTGGGCGGATTGTGTATGTATTACAATGAAAATGAACCCCGTGGTGAATTCGTTATCATAGTAGATGGCATGTCAGATACAGATGCAGGCGGTAATGAAGATTCAGATATGCCGCATGAGAAATGTCTTGAGCTTGCAGTGCAGATGTATGATCGGCTCATAGCAGATGGCACGCAGAAGAAAGAAGCCATGAGGACGGCAGCACACCATTATGGGATATCCAGAAGGGATGTATATCAGGAAGTAGAGAAAAGGAAATAGCTATATAGAGGCTACTGGAAAAAATATCCCCCCACAGATGGGCAGCGTATCACAATTGCTGCTTGATCTGTGGGGGGATATTAATAAGAGCTTACCTTATACGATGATATTATTTACTTGCTTTGCCTTGGACTTTCTGTTGGAGCCTCTCGATGCATTCGCTGCATACAAACCTACCACCATAAGAAATGATATCCTTGCTGCTTCCGCAAAAAATGCAAATATTCGTTGGCTCATATTTTTTTAAGACAATATGACCCTGATTTGTGTAGATTTCAAGTGAGTCTCGTACTGATATGTCCAGGGTGCGCCTGAGTTCTATAGGTATAACAACCCTGCCCAGTTCATCGACTTTCCTTACTATGCCTGTTACCTTCATCTTAGCTCCTCCTCTCTATGTGGCTTAGCACCCTGTAGACGGAAATAGGATTCCACAGCTATTCCAGACTCAGACTGCGTCGCCGCAAAAACATTTATTTGAATACATAGGGGTTCTTTATATTGAGCAATGAACAAATAAACCAATATATTATGTGTCTCTATCTATTCAATTACACAATATCATAATAGTGGTAGCATTTCAAGCGATTAGAAGGATAAGTATGTGTCAAGATTTTCTCGGAAAAAGGATTTCTGTATCGAAAATTTGCTATTTCAACATGAAGCACCCGCAAGCTGAATCTTCGTCAAGCGTCCCATTGCACTGGAATTCGGTGCATCTAGGGCAATATGTCCGTGTTTCGCACCTTCGTGTTCCTGAAAATTTGGGATCTTCAGTGCGCGACGGACAGCGCCACGAAAATCCGGCGCGTACTTCTTCTGGAAGGCTTCTTCTTGTGCTGCCATGGCAGAATACGGGTTGCCGTTCTTTATCGCTGTCAGAATCCTCGCTATGGCTTGACCACCGGTTTCACCCCAGCAGCGTCCCTGCCCATTCCACGCGACTCCCATTCTTCTTCCAGTCTTCCGCAAGTTCGTCATCCAGACATTCCATCGCAACCCCAAGCGTCTCGCAGATCAGTTCTGCACAGTATCTTCCCATGAAATTGAGACATCCGCATCCTTTAAAATTTTCAAGAGTTCTGCTATAAGGCCTTCCATAAGAGGCCTTTCTTTGTCATCCATAGTTGTTAGCACTCTATAGGATGCAGGCCTCTTATTTCTTTTGCAATCCCATCACCGAGAACCACTTTACACTAACAAGGCCGCTATCATTCAGCAGGCTATGAGCAGCGACATCAGCGCGCGCACGCTGGAAGATGCGGATATGGTGACACTTTCCTACGCTGACGTAGAAGGCGCA
>OMZT01000110.1 GCA_900315615.1 uncultured Veillonellaceae bacterium
CTTTAGAGGCCGATAAGAATTATCAGGCAAATATTGCTGATGATAAATTAACTGGGACTAAGGCAATGACAGATGCTTATGATGCTTTCAAGACGACTAAGGATGCATCTGATGCTGCTCATACTGCTGTAGTTTCTAGTTCTACTGTAGGTATTGATGCTGCTGGTGATAAGGTTGATACTGCTTCCGGTGATAAGGGTATCAGTATTACTGCCAACAAGGAAGGTATTGGCGGTCAGATTTCTGGCTTGAATATCAGCATTACTGATTCTAAGGGCAATGTAAAGAAGTCCGCTAATGCAGCTCTGGATGCTTTCTCCGAGACTGTTCGTGCTCAGAACAAGTCTGATGATAATGCTATTACCCTGCAGGTTGGTGCAGCTGCTAACCAGTCCATTAAGGTTGGTCTTACCGATATGCGCGCTGAGGCTCTTGGCCTGAAGGGCGCTGATGGTACTACTTTGAACATCTCCACTCAGACCAAGGCAAATGCTGCTATTAATGTTTTGGACAATGCTATTCAGAAGGCTCTTGACCAGCAGACCACCATTGGTTCTGTTGAGTCCCGCCTTGAGTACACCAGCAGTAACCTGACCACTGCTTCCGAGAATGTTCAGGCTTCTGAGTCTACTATTCGCGATGCTGATATGGCCAAGGAAATGACCAACTACACCAAGAACAATGTTCTGCTGCAGGCAGCACAGTCCATGTTGGCACAGGCTAACCAGTCCAGCTCCGCAGTTCTCAGCCTTCTCCAGTAATACTGGTATCAAAAAAGAACCCTTCGGGGTTCTTTTTTTATGCGATAATGGCTAAAGTTTTTGTCACTTTTATACGATAGAAATAGTAGATTCAATAAGGATAGATAAGCTAAAGGATGGCAACTGACAGGAGAGATTTTCATGCCGATGACAATCTTGAACAACAATGCGGCGATGCTTACGCTGGGACAACTGAATAAGAACCAGTCCAAGCTGCAGAAAGCACTGCAGAAGGCTGCCACCGGTCAGAAAATCGTTGGAGCGGGTGATGGCGCATCCGAATATTCCATATCGGAGAAGTTGCGCGTGAGGATACGTGCACTCGATCAGGATAGTGAGAATGTGCAAAACGGCGCCTCGATGCTGCGCATAGCGGCAGGTGCCATACAGAGCCAGCTCGATGCATTGCGGGAGATAAAACGCAAGGTCATAGATGCGAACAATGATTCAAATAATGATGTAGACCGCCAGACGATACAGAAAGAGGTAGCCGCAAGATTCAATCTTATTGCAGATATAGCCGGTACAACCACATATAATGGCAAATATCTTCTGATAGGTGAAGAAGTAGAGGACGTGAATATCACGGATCATTTGTCAGGATTGTCTGAGCCATATCCGTTCTTCAGTGAGACACTCGTCCAGGAGGACAGCAATGCAGCATTGGGCTTGAAATCTGTGGAGTATTTCGATCATGGTGCCGGCGGGGATCACAACAAGATAAGCACATCTACCAAGGGTTTCCTGAGTGGGATAAAGACTTACCACAACAATTGGGCAGCAACGCTCATTGTCCATGATCCATCGAATACAGGGAGATCTGAGGTATATGCTGCCACAAGATCCCCATGGGTGAACTATGGGGGCGGCGTTCATGTGATAGATATCTCTTCGTGTAACACGGATGAGGATGTTGCAGCGGCAGTCGCTGCTGGTTTATCATCAATGAGCCATATCGTGAAGGATGCAACTTCGAGCGGTACGACTATCAATATGACATCAGTAGCCGGTAACAGCGGTGCTAATGATATTTATTTTACGAGTGAACAAGTCGGGAATCTATACTGGTGGCCGGGAGGAGACCCGATAAATGTCCCTATAGGCAATGCAAAGTCTGGTACGGATCCGATACCGGCTTATCATGATATTGACCTTACGAAGCTGGCGTCTACCAGTGTCGATGATTTCATCTCAGAGCTTGCCGGCCATACGATTTCATATAATGGCAACAAATATGAGTTCATCGATACGAGTGCCGAGTTCTCTACGGATGGTGTCAAGAAGACATAGAACTCCGTTGGCGTGGATCTGAAGTCACTTCATGGCGTCAGCAAGGATGAAGCCGCAGAGAAGTTCGCAAAGTTGTTCATGTCGTATACGAACGATTCGGCGATGGTGCTTGATTCTGGCAATGTAACAGATAAAGACGGCAATGTGCTTGACAAATACGCAAGGAAAACGGGAGCCACTGAATTCGGAAAGATTAAGGCACTTCGTCTCTATTCCAATGCGAATGGTGCAGAAGGCAATAATAGCTCTGAGCATACTATAAATTACGATGAGATTTTCGTGCGCCCATATCAGGTGACAAAGGTGATCATACAGGATACTGATACGGCGGGCATGGCTGTACAGATAGCTATCCCACGTACGACGATGGATCATATACTGGGTGTCCTGCCAGAGAAGCACTCCATTGAAGAATTCGATGTCACCAAGAAGGAGATGCGAGAGCAGCTCCTGGGTAGGGAAAAGACATACTGGTCCACGCTCAGCCGTGAAGAGAGGCTCGAATATTTGAAGAAGACGCGTGTAGATGATAGCTCGCCAGATGTTGCGGAAGATGGCTGGACGGGTATGCTGGATCATGGAGTGGAATACCTGTTGAAGTCCCTTAGCTATGTTGGATCGCAGATCAACAGGCTGGAAAATTCGGAGAATAATATCGCAACAGAAATAGACACTACGACGAACGTTGAGAGTACGATCAGGGATGCTGATATGGCACAGACTGCTATCGAATACGCTAAATTTTCCGTGCTTACACAGTCGGGACAGGCGATGCTGGCTCAGGCAAACCAGAATCAGTCAGGCGTATTGTCGCTGCTTAGCTGATATATGGATAATGAAAATACCGCTGCTTTTGCAGCGGTATTTTTTGATGAGATTATTTATCGATTGTTTCATCTTCGGCGAGCGGCTCGATGACTGGCTTGGCTCCGTCCTCGATGCAAGCCTTTGTTATGATAACCTTACGCGGCTCGTCAGACTTCGGTATATCGAACATGATATCAAGCATCGAATCCTCGATGATACCCTTCAGGCTGCGCGCCCCCGTTTTGCGCTCAATCGCTTTCTTCGCGACGGCAAGCAGCGCCTCATTCTCGAATACGAGCTTTACGTTGTCCATAGCGAGAAGCTTTTCGTACTGCTTCACAGGTGCATTCACGGGCTCCGTGAGTATACGCAGCAGATCATCTTCGTTCAGGGTGCCAAGCGTGCATATGACGGGCAGACGGCCGACGATTTCAGGTATGATACCAAATTTTATCAGATCCTCTGGTTGTACCTTTGATATGATTTCATCGTAGTTCTCTTCTTCATCCGGACCCTTCACATCGGCGCCGAATCCTATTGATGCGCTGTCGGTCTGCAGACGCTTTGCGATGATTTTATCTATGCCGACGAATGCACCACCCACGATGAAAAGGATGTTCTTGGTGTTCACCTTGATCGTCGGGGCTTCAGGATGCTTGCGCTGCCCACGCTCGGTGAATTCGACAGTGCCGCCCTCGATCATCTTCAGGAGTGACTGCTGTACGCCTTCGTGCCCCGGGTCTGCGGTGATGGAATTATTCTCACCGGATTTCCTGGCTATCTTGTCAAACTCATCCAGGTAGATGATACCATGCTCGGTCTTTTCCACATCTGAGCCTGCGGCATAGTAGAGATTCCTGACGGCGATCTCTACATCGGAGCCCACATAGCCTGCCTCTGTGAGGCTTGATGTATCGGTTACGGCAAATGGCACATCGAGGAGCTTCGACAGATGCGAGAGGAGTGCCGTCTTGCCGCAGCCTGACGGGCCGAGCATGACGACGTTGGACTTCTCTATTTCATCGCCGTCCTTTTCGTGGTCATAGTCATATTTCATGCGTTTATAGTGGTTGTATACGGCTACTGACAGGATCTTTTTTGCGTGTTCCTGCTTGATGATATATTTGTCGAGGTATTGCTTTATCACATGTGGCTTGTTTTTCTTCAGGGAATCATCGAGTGTCTCGGTGAATCCCTCTTTGCCCTGCTCCGCGATATCGGCATCATGAGCCTCAATCATCTGTGCTATGTCTTTTATGCAGTTCTTGCAGAGTGCGAATCCGGTCGTCGGGTCGAATATCGGCATGTCGTACTGATCATGTACGGTGATGATGCGCTTGCAGAAGCTGCACTGATATTTATGTTCGTTTGCCATGATATATCTTTCCTTTCGTTCATATCAAGGGTACTGTTCTATTATCTTATATGGAAGAAAATTTTTCAAGCAGATTTTTTTCAGCACTTGCGGCCGCTATTATCGTGTGATATAATACTTGAATGTGAAAGAAAGACTTACCCCTGATGGGGTACGGGTCTCCAGTCTGCCGCATAGGCGGACTGTAATAATCCCACGGGGGAAAAGTGAGGTGTATCATAGATGAAGAAGGATATCCATCCGAAGTATTACGAGGCAAAGGTTATCTGCGCGTGCGGAAATACGTTCACGACAGGTTCCACGAAGCCGGAGCTGCATGTTGATATCTGCTCCAAGTGCCATCCGTTCTACACTGGCCGTCAGCGTGATGTCGCTGCAGGCGGGCGTATCGAGCGCTTCAACAAGCGTTATGGCAAGCAGAAGTAATGTGATTTATAGGAAGCAGGGCAGAGATGCCTTGCTTTCTTTGTTTTTGCGATTGTGATATAATGACACGTGCATATACGTTTCGGATATAGAGGGGGATTACCTTTGGATAAAAGATTGATGGTAGGAGGACAGGCCATGATCGAGGGCGTCATGATGAGGAGCCCGGGACATACGGCGACTGCAGTCCGCGACCCTGAGGGTCACATAAAGGTGCAGGTAAAGGAGATAGAGTCTTTCAGCGACAGGCATCCGGTATTCAAGAAGCCGTTTTTACGCGGCGTCGTTTCACTCATAGAGTCTCTCGTGATAGGCATAAGGTCGCTTTCCTATTCGGCACAGATGGCTGGAGATGAGGGAGAGCAACTGACAGATCGTGAGATGGCAATGACGATATTGGCTGCATTCGCTTTTGCGGCAGTGCTGTTCATAGCGATACCAACGGGGGCGGCTAAGCTCTTTGCCGGCATCACGGATGACCCTGTGTTCTTAAATCTGATGGAAGGGTTGCTTCGCCTGCTGATTTTCCTCGCCTATATATGGGGCATATCGATGATGAAGGATATACATCGGGTGTTTGAATACCATGGCGCGGAACACCGCACGATACGTTGCTATGAGGCAGGGCTTCCGCTTACGGTGGAAAATGTGCAGAAGTTCTCTCGCTTTCATCCTCGCTGTGGGACGTCGTTCTTGCTTATCGTGATGATCGTGAGTATATTCGTATTCGCTTTCCTTGGCTGGCCGAATCTCGTGGAGCGTATCTTGAGCCGCGTCCTGCTGCTGCCGGTGGTGGCTGGGATTTCGTATGAGGTCATCCGTTTCTCTGCGAAGAGCAAGAGCCGTATCGTGCATCTTTTCGTCCTGCCGGGACTTTGGCTCCAACATATAACGACCAATCCACCGAAGGACGATATGGCTGAGGTCGCAATAGAGTCGCTGAAGGCAGTGCTGCCGCCAGATGAGATACTTGAAGGCTCGCCGGACTATATCGCATTGTCAGAGGGTAATGCAGGTGATGTGAATGAAGACGGATCTGTAGATCCATCTGTGACATCGGAGGGGGTAACGGGCATTGCTTGAGAAACTCGATGCAGTGGAAGAACGCTTTCGTGAGCTTGAGTCGCTGCTCGGTGATCCCGATGTGCTGAGTGATGTCGTAAGATATGCCAGCTGCAGCCGTGAGCATGCGCAGCTTATGCCTATTGTCAGCAGCTATCGTGAATACAAGTCGATATTGAAGGAGCTAGAGGATGACAGAGGTATGCTCGGTGATGACCTGGATCATGATATGCGGGCTCTCGTTTCGTCAGAGATAGCAGAGCTTACCGAGAAAAAGGAGCGCTTTGAAAAGGAGCTTCCTATCATGCTGCTGCCGAGAGATCCAAATGACGACCGCAATGTGATCATGGAGATTAGAGGCGGAGTCGGGGGAGAGGAGGCAGCTCTTTTCGCGTCAGATCTCCTTCGCATGTACTCACGCTATGCGGAAAAGCGCGGCTGGAAGACGGAGATGCTCGACAGCAGTCCTACGGAACTGGGCGGATTCAAGGAAGTATCTATAGCTGTGAATGGGCAGGGAGCGTACAGCAGGCTGAAGTATGAGAGCGGTACGCACCGCGTCCAGCGCGTTCCGGTCACGGAGTCGGGAGGACGCATACATACATCTGCCGTGACGGTCGCCGTGCTGCCGGAGGCGGATGAGGTAGAAGTGAATATAGCACCGCAGGACATACGTATAGATACGTATTGTGCATCTGGGGCGGGCGGACAGTACGTCAA
>OMZT01000109.1 GCA_900315615.1 uncultured Veillonellaceae bacterium
CCAAAAGGTCGCCATCATGTCTGATAAGCCTCAGACGACCCGAAATCGTATCATGTGTATATTGACAGAGCCTGATGCACAGATTGTCTTTTTGGATACGCCAGGCATACATAAGCCCAAGCATAAGCTGGGTGAGCATATGATGAAGGCAGCTGAGAATACACTTCGAGAGGTGGATGCCATCTTTTTTGTCGTTGACGCGGCCGAGAAGATGGGAAAGGGCGAGCTTTTCATCATGGAGCATTTGAAGGCGACGTCGAAACCGGTCATACTCGTAGTCAATAAGCTTGACCTCATCAGCCGTGAGCGTGTATTGCCTATTATCTCAAAATATACGGAGAAGTATCCATTTAAGGGAGTCGTGCCTATCTCTGCCAGTGAAAAGGTCAATCTTGATGGGCTCCTTGAAGAAGCGAAGAAATATCTTCCAGAGGGTCCGCAATATTATCCGGAAGATATGGTGACAGATCAGCCGGAAAGATTGATCGTAGCAGAGTTTGTACGTGAGAAGGTGCTTGAGCTTACACGTGATGAAATACCTCATGCTGTAGCGGTTGACGTTGATGAGATGAAGGAACGCAGCAGAGGTGTGATGTACATCAGAGCTACGATATATGTCGAGCGTGATTCACAGAAAAACATCATTATAGGCAAGAAGGGCTCTATGCTGAAGGAGATAGGTGCAAGGGCGCGTGCCGATATAGAGATGATGCTAGGGACGCGTGTATACCTGGATCTGTGGGTGAAGGTGAAACGCGGCTGGCGTGATAGAGAGCGCGTCCTTAAGGAGTTTGGATTGACGGATCATTGATTCACGTCTTGTTCAAGGATGATGGTTAATTATGACAAGCAAAAGAGAAAGGCATATATTAAGGAAGATATCCCAGCGTTTTGTCAATGGACTTATAATACTCGTGCCGGCTGCCATCACGATAGCGGTTGTAATGGAAACATTGCATCTCACTGAGGGAGTCCTAGGAAGGCATCTGCCTTTTTATTTCCCTGGTATGGGCATATTGACACTCTTTGCCGTCATATATCTGGCTGGATGGCTGTCTTCATATTGGGCGCTTCGCAAGATATTGAAGCTCGGGGAGAATCTACTCAATAAGATACCTGTGATCAAGTTCATCTATGGGAGTGTCAAGCACCTTTCTGTTGCCGTTTTTGAGTCAAGGAGTATGTTCAATGACGTCGTCATCATTCCGTATATGGGCTCATATGCGATCGGATTCGTTATGGCTGATGTGCCTAAGGGAATCCAGGAGAAGCTTGGAGGCGCGTACATATCCGTTTTTGTGCCATGGAGCATAAATATGACTTCTGGAACCAGTCTCATCGTTAAGCGTGAAAATGCGATATATATGGATATAAGTGTGGAGGAAGCGTTGCAGTACGTTTTGACGGCTGGTGCGGTTATGCCATCAGATGTAACACCTGAAGATATCAAGGAAGATATCGCTGCTGGAAAGGCGGAAGCCTGATGGCGATTTACCAGACTGAAGCGATAGTGCTTGGGGTGCATAACTGGGGAGATGCCGATAAGATCGTCACTTTCTTTACTAAGGAGAGAGGTAAGGTAAGGGCAGCTGCCTTCGGATGCCGCAGACCACGGAGTCCCTTGGCAGGCGGCATGCAGATGTTCAATCGCCTCGAGGTAAGGCTATCTGAGGGTACAAAGCTGCATACTGTCAAGACATGCAGCCTGATAAGCCGCAACAAGAAGATCACTGAAGATCTCACGACTATGGCCTATGCATCGTTTATGGCTGAGGCGGCGCTGCTGTTCTCTCCTGAAGGAGATCAGGATACTCTACTTTATGAGCGTCTTTGTCAGATCATAGAGGCATTTTCCAAGAGGAACCCTCGTGTGACAGCCGATGCCGCGGTGTTTCAGATACTTGAGGCAGCTGGTATGCAGCTGCATATAGGAGCCTGTGTACATTGCGGTAAAAAGATAGAGGAAGCTGCTGTAGTAAACCTGAGAGATGGCGGAGCATTATGTACTGATTGCATTGATACGGCTAGGGACGTACGCGAGAATCTGCCAATACATAAGGATACGATAGAACTCATAGAGAAGCTGTCATCATTTGACTGGAAGTCTGACGAGCCTATGAAAATAAAAGGCTCTGCCCTCATAGAGGCAGAGCACATACTGACGGGATATTTATTTTATCTGTTCGGGAAACCGATGAAATCATTGGAATTTCTTCAGCAGATTGCCGGTAAATGACAATGAAGCCTGCTTATGCGGGCTTTTATTTTTTCATAAATGAAATGAGATGCTTAACAGGAAGCAGCTTCAGGAGTATGATACAAATTACGAATTCTGGTATCAGGTAGGTTGCGTTGATCGTCAGCGAGTAGATATATGGTGATGTGTCCGGTGGCGCATATGATGCAAAGAATACGACGCCGGATATGAAATGACATAGGAACCTTGCCAGGAATGCTAGGCATGTGCTTATCCACATATGTGCAGGGAATGCTGCGGCGAGACCTAGAGCCATGAAAGGGAGTGGGTAATCGAACAGCACTTGCAGAGGGTGGACAAGGAATGGATCCTGAAGGATCGTTATCATTCCAAATATGAATCCCGCAAGACAGCCCGGTCCAGATCCATATCGGTAAGATATCAGGAGCAAAGGAACCATGCCGCCCAGTGTGACGCTGCC
>OMZT01000108.1 GCA_900315615.1 uncultured Veillonellaceae bacterium
CCGGCGATCTCGTTGTAGTCGAGTACGCGCATGATACCCGTCGTCACCGCGACCGCCGCATGTGCTGGGTTCCTGCCCGTCGCGAACGCATTCGGCACGTCGCTGTCTATGATGTAGACGCGCGGCATCGGCAGGCTGTCACGGGACGCGAGCGTCTCTACGAGATGGTACAGCTCCGGCGCCTCAGATGCTGTGACCTCCTGCGCGTCATAGGCGGCGAGCGCCCATTTGTCGCTGTACCAGTACGTCATGAAGTTCATGCCGATCGAGATGATGAGCATGACGATCATACCCGTGTGCCCAGCAAACACGCCGCCGACCGCAACCAATACACCCGTGAGCAGTGCCATCAGGAATGTTGTTTTCAGCATATTCATATCTAATCCCTCCATGAAGCCGAATTTCGTTTTGTTAGATATAAGATACAACAGAAAACATCAAAAAGTCAAATAGAATACGATTAGAATTTCACCATAGATTTTTCATTGCAAGTTTTATCATACAATCAAGGACTTTGCCGATGCACTGCTTTCTATACGTCTTCTAGAAAAGCTCCCATATAAAGCGGCAGGGTGAGAATCTGATCAGGGCGGCCGACTTTAGCATCTACCAGCTTAATTCCCTGCGCTACGTGATATTTGTCCGGTTGAGAAAGCACTGTACGCATGCTTTTAGCATTGCCATTCCTGGCCTTGACCTCGATGATGGAGGCTCCGCCGCGATAGCGTATCACAAAATCAATCTCTAGTCCGCTCGGTTTTCTGAAATAGTACAGCTTGCGCCCCATTTTGTGAAAGAAATCGGCGACGAGGTTCTCGAAGATGGCTCCCTTGTATCCTAGCAGCTTTCCTTGCAGGATATCAGCCTGTGTGCCGTCATCGAGCATGCTTATAAACAGGCCTGTATCCATCAGATACAGCTTGAATGCATTTTCCTCAGCATTGCCGTCAAGTGGTAATTCAGGCACGGACAGGTTGCGGCAACGCACGACGATACCAGCATCCTCAAGCCAGCCGATAGCACTGGAGAGCTTTTCGGACGTCCCACGACGCTCGACAAGTGAAAACTGAAACTTTTTGTTTTCCTTAGCCAGCTGAACTGGGATTGACCGGAAGCATGCGCGGATACGCACCTTGTCACGTTCCCTGGCGTATTTCACCATATCATCCTCGTAGGAACGAATCAGATCCCGTTGCATAGCAAGGACTTCGGCAAGATCATGGTTGTCGACAAAATCCTGTACAACAGCGGGCATGCCTCCAACTACAACATATTGCAGAAGCAGTTCACGCATCCTCTCATGTAAAGCTGGGGGAACCTGTGTCTCATTCCTCAGGCATGTGCGCAGCAGTGAGATGATAGCTTCAGGAATGCCATTCGCCCAAAGGAACTCTTCAAAATCCATCGGCACCATCTGTATTGTCGTCTCATAGCCGACGGGGATAGAACGGGGCATTCTCCCATATCCCTCCACGCCAAGCAGTGAACCTGTAGAAATGACATCATATCGTCCATCTAGGCAAAAGAATTTCAATGCTGTGCGAGCCTCTGGGCATTCCTGTATCTCATCTAGGATGATAACGGTCTTTCCCGGCTCAAATACGGCCTTTGAGCCTAGTATGGCTGTCATCATCATCGTGAGTGTATCAACGTCAAGATTTCCACTAAAGATAGAACGATATGCCGGGCTCTCGAAAAAGTTCAGATACACAACATGCTGATAGTTACTATGTGCAAAATCCAGGACAGCCATCGTCTTTCCGCACTGCCGGGGTCCCTTTATGATCAGTGGACGATGCTTCGACCTATTCTTCCATGCTTCAAGTGTTTGTGTAATCTTGCGTTTCAGCATATTCGCAGCCTCCCTCCAGTATCTATTTTAGTTGAAAAATGGTTTTTTTCAAGGGAGTTTTTCGGGAAAAATGGTTTTTTTCAAGGGACTTTTTGATAAAAATGTTTTTTTTGCAATGGAGTTTGAGATCCCAGGTATCTATCCAAAACGAAAAAAGGACGCTATGAGCCGTCATCATAGGCTCATAGCGTCCCTTTTCGTTTAATATATGGCTATCTTATGCACGAGGTTAATATTTCGTAGCAATGGAAGGCTGCTCATGCCTTTACTAGTCTCAGGATAGTGTCTATCTTTTCAAGGCTTCTATCCTCTATCCCTTCGCTTAGATTGCACATGATATTAAACTCCTCTCCCATATCCTCTGTGAGCTACGCGTCATAATCGTGGATGAGCCTTTCTCTCTTTTCTGTGGCGCTCAGATTTTCTTTGAATATCAGCCGCAGGAGATTCAGCAGTTTATCACCTATCTGGTGATTTCCGATGTATACGACAAATGCATTCAGCAGCTGATAGTCACCCCATGCTCAGCACGAATTCTGAGCTTCCGGAGAGGGCATATGCACCCATGCCGGCGGGGAGGAATACGCTTTCTCCCTTGGTGAGCCGCACCAGCTCTTGGTAGTCGGAGTCATGCGCGTCTATGATGAGGCTGCCATCCGTCACGGTGATGCTTTCGAAGCTCTCTAGTGGCTCTGCCATCTCCAATATGCCGTGCAGGCTCACGTGATATGCGGTGAAGACGTCTGACGATAGCAAGAGCTCTGCGTCTGCGTCATGCAGGAGTCCATGCAGTATTGCCTGCGGCTCTGTACCACGCATGGGACGTTTCCTCTCTACGACGTCGAGAGCTTTCTTCACGTGGAGCTCACGCGGCTTGCCATCTGCCCCGACACGACCGTAGTCGTATACGCGGTACGTCGTGTTCGAGCTCTGCTGTATCTCGCAGAGCAATATGCCCGCGCCGATGGAGTGCAGCGTCCCCGCCTTTATCAGGAACACGTCTCCGCGCTTTACCGGGACGCGGTTCACCACGTCAAGCAGCGTGCCAGCCGCTATGCGGCTCTCGAGCTCTGCTTCACTGATTTCTTGCTTGAAGCCGTATATGAGCTCTGCGCCAGGCTCGGCATCGATGATGTACCACATCTCCGTCTTTCCGTTCTCGCCCTCTACGCGGCGTGCGTATTCGTCACCTGGATGTACTTGCACGGAGAGATCCTCGCGCGCGTCGATGAGCTTCACGAGCAGTGGGAATCCCTCGCCGGCCTCGTACTTGGTGCCGAGCACCACACGTCCTTCCTGTGCGATATAGGCGGCGAGCGTCATGCCGGCGGACGGGCCTTCTGCTATCACGGAGAGGCCATCTTTATGGCACGACAGCTCCCAGCTCTCTGCGACGCGGCTCAGATTTGTCTGTTTTCCATATTCGTCCACGAGCCTTGTCCCGCCCCAGATATTGTCCTTTAGTGCGGGCTTCAGCTTTGCAGGATAAATCATTTTCGCTCCTATCAAATATCGAGATTGCGGACGAGCTTGGCGTTGTCCTCGATAAATTCGCGGCGCGGCTCGACCTTGTCACCCATGAGTATCGTAAAGAGCTCGTCTGCCTCCTCGGCATCCTCCATCTGCACGCGAAGCATGGTGCGTGTCTCTGGATCCATCGTCGTCTCCCAGAGCTGCTCAGGGTTCATCTCGCCAAGTCCCTTATAGCGCTGTACAGACACGCCATCGCGGCCGATCTCGTCGAGCTTCTGCGTGAGCTCGTCATCGCTGTAGGTATAGTAATGCTTCTTGTTCTTGCGTATGAGGTAGAGCGGCGGCTGCGCGATATATACGTTGCCGTGCTCGATGAAAGGCTTCATATAGCGGAAGAAGAATGTCAGGAGCAATGTCCTGATATGTGCACCATCGACATCAGCATCGGTCATGATGATAATCTTGCCGTAGCGGCGCTTCTCGATATCGAATTCCTCCTTGATGCCGGTGCCGAATGCCGTGATCATCGTACGTATCTCGGCATTGGAGAAGACGCGGTCAAGACGGGCTTTTTCGACGTTCAGTATCTTACCACGAAGCGGCAGTATCGCCTGGAAGCGGCGGTCGCGCCCCTGCTTCGCGGAGCCACCTGCGGAGTCACCCTCGACGAGGTAGATTTCCGCCTGGTCAGGATCCTTCACCGAGCAGTCCGCGAGCTTGCCCGGCAGGCTGGATATCTCCAGCGCATTCTTGCGGCGCGTCAGTTCACGCGCCTTGCGTGCAGCCGTCCTTGCACGTGCCGCCATGACGGCCTTGTCCACGATTTTCTTCGTGACGGCAGGATTCTCCTCGAAGTATTCGCCGAGTCCCTCGGTCACGATGGAGTCGACGATGCCGCGTATCTCCGAGTTGCCGAGCTTCGTCTTCGTCTGCCCCTCGAACTGTGGCTCATGTATCTTGAGTGAAAGCACCGCCGTCAGGCCTTCACGCACATCGTCACCGGTGAGATTCGCATCCTTTTCCTTCAGGAGGTTGTTCTTGCGCGCGAAATCGTTGACGCAGCGCGTGAGGGCGATCTTGAAGCCCGCCAAATGCGTGCCGCCCTCCTCGGTGTTGATGTTGTTGACGAATGAGAAGATGTTCTCGTTGTAGCTGTCGTTGTACTGCATCGCGATCTCAACGACATTGCCATCTTTCGTACCATTGAAATATATCGGCTCAGGATTGATTTTTTCTTTCTTGCGGTTCAGGTGCTCGACGAATGAGACGATACCGCCATCGAAATGGTACGTGTCCGTGCGCCCTTCGCCGCGGCGGTCGTTCAGCGTGATTGTGATGCCCTTGTTCAGGAAAGCGAGCTCGCGGAGGCGATGCTTTAAGGTGTCGAAGTTGTACTCCGTGACCGTGAATATCTCCGGATCTGGCTGGAAATGTACCTTCGTGCCGGTCGCCTTGCTCTCGCCGATAAGCGTGAGCGGGCTCTTTGTGACGCCGCGCTCGAAGGTGATGCGATACGCCTTGCCGTCCCTATGCACCTCGACCTCCATGTGCGTGGAAAGCGCGTTGACAACAGATACGCCGACGCCGTGCAAGCCGCCCGAGACCTTGTAGCCGTCGCCGCCGAACTTGCCGCCCGCGTGCAGCACGGTCAGTACGACCTCGACTGCAGGCTTGCCGCTTTCATGCATATCGACCGGTATGCCACGCCCGTTATCCACGACGGTGATGGAGTTGTCCATCTCTATCGTCACGTCGACGTGGTCGCAGTAGCCGGCAAGTGCCTCATCGATGGAGTTATCCACGACCTCATACACCAGATGGTGAAGGCCGCGCTCCGATGTCGAGCCGATATACATGCCAGGGCGCATGCGCAC
>OMZT01000107.1 GCA_900315615.1 uncultured Veillonellaceae bacterium
ACGCAGCATTTTCATAGCAAGTATTTCAAAACCATTTTCTTCATATAGCTTTACTATATCACCGACATGGTGATTCTTGAAAGCATCTGGCTTTATCAATACAAGTGTTTTTTCCTGCATAAAATATCTCTTCTTCCTCTGCTGATTTGCTGCTATATCAATTATGTTTTTCGTCTTCAGATTCTTTATATTTTGCAGCCATATTACTATATCTGCGTGCAGACTCCTTCAATGCCTCTATCTCATCATCACGCAGACCTCTTATGATACGCGCCGGATTACCATAAACGAGTGAATTAGGCGGTATCTTCTTATGCTGTGTCAGAAGTGTGCCGGCACCAATGATACTGTTCGATCCAATCTCCGTGTATCCGAGTATGATAGATCCCATACCAATCAAAACATTATCACCGATTTCCTTACAGTGAATGATAGCATTATGTCCGATCGTGACACCATTACCGATAATGGTTGGTTGATTCCCCATAACATGTATAGTTGTGTTATCTTGTATATTCGTATACTCGCCTATGCGTACGGGTTGAAAATCTCCTCTCAGTACTGTCCCGAACCACACGCTTGACCCCTTGCCTATGGACACATCTCCAACAATTGCTGCACTAGGGGCAATAAATACAGACGGATCTATCTGAGGTTTTTTTCCGTCAAATGGCATGATAAAGCCCATATTCAAACCTCCCTCTCACTTTCATATATGCAGAAGGCATAAAAAAACGACTGCATAGAATAAATACATATCTTCAAAATTTTGATATATATTTATTCTCTGCCGTCGTGCAGAAATCCTTCTTTATGACATCTGCATGTCATGCATCACTTTCATATATGCTCTTATTCTCCGCTCTCTGATCCATTCGCCTATCTGCCTTCCCTTCAAGCGTTCAGGATGTTCATTTCCCGTTATTGCTAGCATAACTGGCATGATCTGCTTATAGCACCTTAGATATGATGGCAGTGTTCCATGGTCTGCGAGTATCACAGCGTTATAGCTTTCAAAAGAAATAGCAGATTTATGTATATCCATCAGCAAATCTACTATTTTACCCGGTTTCTTATGTAATGGTGCATGCATATGCGTCTTTATTGTAAAAATGGCCATTTTCTTGAATGAAACAGGAAATTTCATACGTTTATCCCATTCACGAAACACATCCTGTCCTCTGATTTCATGCCCATAATGATGCGGCAGCATGTCATTAGGTGTCGTACCCTTGCCGAGATCATGGCAAAGTGCAGCAAACCGGGCAATCGTCTCTTCAGTCTCAAGACTGACTTTATCCAAGATATCGAGCGTATGCATATAGGCATCGCCCTCTGGATGAAATTCTTTAGGCTGGGTTTTCCCAATCAGTGCTGCAATTTCAGGAAAGACACCTTGAAGCAAATCTGCCTTTCTCAGGTATTCGAAGAATATAGATGGCTTCCTTGCTGTAAGCGCACGCATGAGCTCGCCCTTTATCCGTTCTGCCGGCTCCTTGATCAACTCATCACCACATTTACTCATGAGTTTGATAGTAAGGGGCTCTATCGTAAAACCTGTTTGCGCCGCCTGTCTTGCAGCTCTTAGTGCTCTTACAGGATCCTCCATAAAATGATCAGATACCGCACGTATGATTTTATTCCCTGCATCTTTAATACCACCGAACGGATCAATGAACTCGCCCGTCAATATATCCACTGCTATGCTGTTCATCGTCGTATCACGCCTATATAAATCATCTTCGATTGTAATATCAGGCGAGGTACGCACATCAAAGCCTCTATAGCCAGTCCCAGACTTCCTCTCCGTCCTGGCAAATGCTATCTCTGATACCTTATTACCAATACGCGTCCTATATACAGGAAATGACTTCCCAGCCTTAAGGGCATCAGGAAATCTTCTAGCAAAATCATCAGCTGAAATACCACATATCACATAGTCCTTATCCTTAGGCTCCACATGCAGTAGCTTGTCACGAACCCAGCCACCGACGATATAAGCACGACCACCCATGGATTCTATTTTTCTTGCAAACTCTTTTTCATCCATTGCCGTCTTCACTTGATTTCACAGGCACCATTCCTGTCGATATCCAATACACGATATCTTGCATCTGTGCCGTTACGATGGAACACATCCGCCATAGCCTTTCCAATCTCGTCAGTATTACGTGAAGTCAGTGCCATAATACACGGTCCCGCTCCAGATAGGAAGGCGCCCATAGCACCATGTTTTTCTGCCTCTTCAATGACGGTTCTCATTTCAGGCAATAATTTTTCTCTATATTGCTGATGAAGCTTATCCCCGACTGCATACTTGATGAAATTACGCTGTCCCTTGCATAATGCAGCCACCAGAAATGCGGCTCTACTGACATTATAAATTGCATCTCGCCGTGGTACATCATCTGGCAGTACCTCACGTGCTTTCCTGGTTGAAAGCATTCTATCAGGCATAACAACAACCATTTTCAGATTCATATGTGGCATGAAGCCAATACTTTGCGTCTTGCCCGTATCTGTTACGATACTAACAGTAAATCCTCCATAAATGGCTGGTGCTACATTATCTGGATGCCCCTCTATACTAACTGCGGTCTGTAAGAGGTTCCATTTAGTGTATGGATTTCCCAAAAGGATATTAGAAGCAGTTAACCCAGAGACGATTGCCGCGGCACTTGATCCTAACCCACTAGATATGGGAACAGCATTTTTCATATATATCTCGGCGCCATGCACATTTTTTTCGTTTCCTGACCAACGTAACAGGCATTTTACAGCCCGCCATACAATATTTCGCTGATCACGTGGTATAGAATCTGCTCCTTCTCCTTCTATCTCTATATCCAGCCTGTCCTCTGTCAGGAGACGTAGGCTGAGTTCATTATATATGCTGCATGCCACGCCTATGCAGTCAAATCCTGCACCACAATTAGCACTGGTTCCTGGAACACGCACCTGAACAACACGATCCGTAATGTTCAACTCTACCCCTCCTCACCGTTCTCTACGCGTATAACGCTCCTGACCTCTGAAACAACATGCAATCCACTCAGTACCTTTGCCGCATCCTCCATGGCACTATGACGCACATGGTGAGTTATAGCCACGATTTCCGCCTTATTGCCAACAGAGCGCGTCTGTATGACAGACAATAAGCTTACCCCTTGATTTCCGAATGTGGTTGCTATTGTTCCCAGCACCCCAGGTTCATCATCTACAAGCAAGCGCACATAATATGATGAAACGGTATCATCCAATGGGCAGAGTTTCTTCTCATCGTAACATGTGCATGTCACACGTCCGATAGCACTATGGCGCAAATCATTTACCGTATTTATGACATCCGCTACAACGGCTGAAGCCGTAGGCAAGGATCCTGCGCCCCTACCATAGAACATTGCCTCTCCAATCGCATTACCACGAATAAAGATAGCATTGTATACGCCGTCCACAGAAGCAAGCGGATGCGATTTAGGCAAAAATACTGGATGCACCCTAACATCAATGCCGGCTTCTCCGCAATCTCTGCCTATTGCAAGTAACTTGACTACATAGCCGAGCTGTGAAGCATACACTATATCCTCAGGTGTTATATTTGTAATACCCTCAACAGCTACGTCATGAAAGTTTATACGCGTATTGAACGCTATACTTGCTAATATTGCAAGCTTCCTGGCTGCATCAAGCCCCTCAACATCAGATGTAGGATCTGCTTCAGCGTATCCCTTCTCCTGCGCCTCTTTTAGTACATCAGAATAGCAGGATCCTTCCTTTGTCATCTTAGAAAGCATATAATTCGTCGTACCATTTACGATTCCCATGATCTCCGTGATGCGATTTGCCGTCAGACTTTCCTTTAATGGTAATATGATTGGTATCCCGCCACCAACGCTAGCTTCAAACATAAAGTCCACGTTGTTCTTTTGCGCAGTCTCAAAAAGCTCCTCACCATATTCTGCAACGATATCCTTGTTCGCAGTTACGACATGTTTCCCAGCCTGCATTGCACGCAGCATATATTCCTTGGCAGGGTGTATACCACCAATGAGTTCTATCACGATCGAAATCTCTGGGTCTTCCAAGATATCTTCAAATCTATCAGTCACATTACATCCCGTGATATCAGGATGATTCCGATTGAGATTATGTACCATTACAGTCTTTATTTCTAGCGCTGCACCTGTTTTCTTCGTTATTTCTTCTGCATTCTCGCGCATGACTTTAATGACGCCGCTTCCTACAGTTCCTGCACCGAGCAGACCTATTTTCACTGTATCCATAATGTACCTCTCTTTACACCTGGCCCAATATCTCCAGCTTTCTAACGCCGGTAGCCATGCGAAGTTCATCTATCAAGGCTTCCAGATCCATATTAAGCGCTGCAGTCTCAAAAGAAACAGTTGCATTTGCCACGCCCTGCAGAGGTATCCCCTGATTTATCGTCAACACACTACCATTTGCCTGGGATATGATATTCAAAAGTTGCGACAGTACCCCGTTCCGATGCTCCAGAAGAAAAGATATTGTGACTATCTTATCCCTGCTTGCCTCATAGAAAGGAAAAACATACTCTTTATATTTATAATATGCACTACGACTCAAATCTACAGCATCTACTGCTTCATTGATTGTCCTTGCTTCTCCACGCTTCAGCATCTCCTTCACCTTTATGGTTTTTTTGATTGCCTCAGGCAATATTTCTTCTCTTACAAGAAAAAAACCGTTTCTCTTATACTGTTTATCTGTAATATCTTCGCTCAAGTCTGCCCCTCCTGACATTTCTTTCAAACTAGCGTATTCTGTATATATACATAAATCTGTATCAGGTAGATACTCTGATGGATATTATACAATACGTGCATACAGAATGCAAGTGATTCAACGGATTTATTCTTTAGGGAAAGGACTTTTGTCAACTGAAAAAGGAACTGTCAAAAACAGTTCCTTTGTAAACATGTTATATTGTTATTATCACATATGTCCCGCTTGGATATGATTTTCCGTACCATTCAACAGGCGAACTATATTCGTCTTATGACGTACTATAATCAGCACCGCTGCCAAAAGACCAAATACGAAGTACTCTATTGGGTAACTGAATAACCATGCCAGAATTGGAACAAGTGCGGCTGCGATAATGGATCCAAGTGATACATACCTCGTAACAAGCACTATGGCCAACCAAACCAAGAAAACAACGATAGTGACTTTCGGCATAAGGAAAGCTATAACGCCCAATCCAGTTGCAACGCCTTTACCACCATGAAATCCAAGGAACAACGGCAAAGAATGTCCAATGATAGCTGCCATTCCTCCGAAAATCATTGCAAACGGTGTACCAACGAGCAGATATCCAAAAAATACTCCCAAAATGCCCTTTATGAAGTCAAGCAAGAAAACGGCCGCGCCTGGTCCCTTGCCCAATGTACGCCATACATTAGTAGCACCTATATTATGGCTTCCATATTGCCTGATATCAATCCCGGCAACCACTCTTGACACAATTAAGCCATTGGGGATAGATCCGATAATATAAGCAAGCAAGCAAGCAAGGACTATCATATATCCTCATCCTCCTTGCGCGCACGAACGATTATCCGTATCGGTGTACCTTCAAATCCAAAGCTCTCACGCAAGCGGTTCTCTATAAACCTGATATACGAGAAATGTACGATCTCTGGATTATTGGCGAAAATAATAAACTTAGGAGGACGTATATCAGCCTGTGTCATGAAGAGAAGCTTCGGCTGTTTCCCGCGATGCTGAGGTGGTGGATTGATAGATACCGCATCACGTAACAGTTCATTCAGCACACTCGTTTGTATGCGCATGGACTGCTGCTCTGCAACATACTTAGCCAATTCCGTTACACGTTGTACTCTCTGTCCCGTAAGTGCTGACGTATAGAGAACAGGTGCATACTGTAGGAATCCGAGCTCTGTCCTAAGTTTATCTGTAAACTCCAACGTTGATTTCTCGGTCTTATCAGGGAATATATCCCATTTATTTACGACGATAATGACACCTCGTCCTGACTCATGTGCATATCCTGCAATTTTCTTGTCCTGCTCTGTAATCCCCTCATATGCATCGATAACCATCAGTACGATATCCGCTCGATCAACGGCTCGTAAAGAACGTATCACACTGTATCTCTCTATATCTTCTTCTACCTTACCACGGCGTCGCATACCAGCGGTATCAATGAGCAGAAATTTCGTACCATCCGCCGTAAAATGAGTATCTATGGCATCGCGCGTGGTACCAGGTATGTCAGAGACGATGACTCGTTCCTCTCCAAGTATACGATTCACTAAAGACGACTTTCCTACATTTGGTCTGCCGATGACTGCAATCGAAATAGTATCGTCTTCCTTTTCTTCACCTGATTCCTTTGGAAAGGATGCAATTATCGTATCAAGCAAGTCCCCGATATTAAGCATATTTGCTGCTGATATACCAATGGGATCACCAAGCCCAAGGCTGTAGAACTCATAAACATCCATTTCCTGCTTTTGACTATCCACCTTGTTCACCGCAAGGATAACTGGCTTTTTTGCAGATCTGAGCATCTTGCCGACTTCCTCATCCTGAGCCGTAAGACCGGCTCTGGCATCGACAATGAACAATATGACATCAGCTTCATCCATGGCAGTCTGAGCCTGCTGGCGCATCGACTTCATAATCGTATTTCCACCAGCGAACTCGATGCCGCCGGTGTCGATCATTGTGAACTGATGTCCAGTCCATTCTGCATCCATATATATACGGTCACGAGTTACTCCAGGCATATCATCGACAATAGACATACGTTTCTTGCCTATCTGATTGAAAAGTGTAGACTTGCCGACATTTGGTCTGCCGACGATTGCAACTATCGGTTTGCTCATCCGAATCCCTCCTTATATAAGCAATATTGGCTGAATTCACTTAGATCATATCAAATCACATCTTATCCATCCCTGGAATCTTCGTATATCCGGCATTGCTTTGCCACATATACTCTGTCTCCACGGAAGTTCGTCCATCCCAGCTATTCCAATCATGTATGGCAAGGAAGAAATCCCTTCCTCCAACCGCTGTCTTTATATCCATATCAGTAAACATCGAGCATAAAGACGAGAGACTCATATCATCGAGAAAGACATCCTCACCAGCGCGCAATGCCCCTTCAGGTATGAGTACATGATGCGCATTACCACTGTAGCCTTTAAGGAATTCTGCGATATCTGTGCCAGTCAGCAATCCAGACACGTTTACCATCTGTCCGAAGAAATGATTAACCACGCCATCAACGCTTACATTGAAGGCTTTATTGACCGAATCAGCTAGTCGTTGCAATTGGCCAGCGATTGATGTCCCGGAAATCACAAGGATATCTCCACAGTCAATAGCAGGTTTATGATTCGCCCTCATCGAATCATTAAATTCCTCAATGAAATTCCTCGTAAGCCCAATACCATTATCAAGCTGTGGGAATCCATCATATTCCTCTGCCGCTGGCACATCCACACCTGCCAGCATATAGAACTCATCGCTCAAATATACGAATGTCCTGCCGTGAAGCTTGCGTTGCTCTTCCTGTATCGGCCTCATCTGCTCTATGACACGTGCTGCACTGTCATGATCGAACATATCAAGAGGATACTTGTCCGTACGGAATTTTGTTAATCCAACAGGAACTATTGCCATAGATAAAGCTTCCGGTTGACGTGATATGATATCTCTGACCGTTTTATCTAGTTGTTCGCCGTCATTGATCCCGGGACACAACACAACCTGTGTATGATATTCTATGCCATCCGAAGCCAACCTATCCAGCTGCATAGAAAGTTCACGTGCTCTTGGAGTCCTCAAAAGTTTCGCCCGAGTATCTGGATCTGTCGCATGTACTGAGATAAAAAGCGGTGAAAGATGGTATCGCGCTATCCTATCGAAATCGGCCTCCGTCAGATTCGTTAAAGTCACAAAGTTACCATATAAGAAAGACAAACGATAATCATCATCTTTTATATATAGACTGTCCCTCATATCAGGAGCCATATTTTCAACGAAGCAAAACAGGCAATGATTTCCACAGCGTCGTATACCATTGAATACAGCTGATTCGAACTCTACGCCAAGCTCTTCATCATAGTCCTTATCAAATTCTATGATTTCCTCACTTTCATCGGCATGAGCAACAAGCATTCTTATCTCATCATCGACAAAGGCAAAGCTAAGATCTATGATGTCACGAAGTTCGATATCATTAACGCTTATAATACTATCACCTGGTACAAGCCCAAGCTCATCAGCAAGAGATCCCTTGGGAACGCGGATGATCTTACCACCTGATACTTTTCTTTTTGTGTTTGAGATTCCTGGTTCCATTCTATCCTTCTTTTAATGAACCAAATAATAAAATATTCATATCAACAACAAAGGAGTGATGCAAGGCATCACTCCCGGTTATTATCTGTTGCCGTGCAATCAGTTAGCGCGGTTGATAGACAAGGAAATACGCTTACGGCGCATATCGATATGGAGAATCTTTACTTTCACTACATCGCCAACAGAAACGGCCTCATCAGCACGCTCGATACGATGATCCGTAAGCTCTCCCATTGGAATAAGTCCATCAAAATGCGGCTCGATTTCCATGAAAGCACCAAAATCAGTCAGCTTGATAATCTTTCCCTCTATGATGCTGCCTTCCTGATACTTAGCAGCCTTATCAAGCCATGGATCCGGCATGGTATCCTTTATAGACAGAGAGATACGACGCCTCTCAAGGTCAATGTCTTTGACCATAACATCGATTTCCTGGCCGACCTGAAGGACATCTGATGGCTGCTTCACGCGATCCCAGGAGATATCAGAGATATGAACCAATCCATCAGCACCGCCGATATCAACGAATGCACCATACTCTACAAGACGCTTTACAACACCCTTGATGACCTGACCCTTCTCAAGGGTATTGAAGAGCTCATCCTGCTTCTCAGCACGCTCCTCCTCAAGGATTTTGCGGCGCGAAAGTACAAGGCGCAGCTTAGATGCGTCAACCTCTATCGGCTCGGTAAGGAACGTCTGACCAACATACACAGAAAGATCCTTAACGAAATGAAGATCAACCTGCGATGCAGGGATAAATCCGCGAAGTCCCTCAACAGAAGCAACGAGGCCACCCTTAACGACACGCGTTACCTTTGCCTCAAGCTTCTCACCCTCGTCAGCACGCTTCTCGATTTCCTTCCAGATTACCATGCGGTCAGCCTTGACCTTTGAAACCATAGCACCATTCTCACCGCCGAGATTCGTGACATAAACATCGATGACGTCGCCAACCTTGACGACATCGCTTGCCTTGTCAGGCTCTGGCTGAGCGAGTTCACGCTTTACAATCGGAATATCGGACTTGAGTCCCTTTATGGATACCAGAGCATCCTTATCTGTGACTGCGACAACCTCTGCCTTAACCACATCGCCCTGCTTTACCTCAGGCACCTCTTCTTCCTGAGCCCTAAGAAGCTCTGCAAACTCATTGTCCTTCATTTCCTGTTCTGACACTTTGTATATACCTCCCTGATAATCCAGTCAGGCGTTGATGCACCCGCTGTGATACCAATTTTCTTGATGTTATCAAACCATTCATCCTGCAGCTCAGCCGCAGTCTCAATGTGATACGTCCTGCACTTCTCTGCGCATAACTGCGCCAAGCGCGTAGTATTCGCGCTATTATGACCGCCGATGACAATCATCATATCAACATGCGCCGACAGCTCAGATGCTGCCTTTTGGCGTTGATCTGTCGCCGTACATATCGTACGGATGATATGTATATCATCGGATTTTTCCAGAAGCACTGAAACGATTCTTTTAAACTTCTCTCCAGAAAAAGTTGTTTGAGCAACTATTCCAAGCTTACCATACTTTGGAAGTTTCATAGCTTCTTCTTCACTATCTACTACAACGACTTCCTGCATGGCCCATTCCGAAATACTTCTGACTTCTGGATGGCATTTTTCACCGACTATGATAACCTGTCTTCCATCCTCGGAAAGCTTCTTCGCCGACAATTGCGCACGCTTCACATGCGGGCATGTAGCATCAACAAGGAAAATATCCTTTTCCTCAGCCTTATCATAAACCGATGGACCAACACCGTGAGACCGTATGATCAGTGTACCTGCATCCACATCATCCACACTATCTGCAACTCCGACACCCTTATGTCGCAGCTTATCAACGACCTGTGGATTATGAATGATCGGTCCTAGCGTTCGACTGCTGCCATCTTGAGCGGCATTCTGCTCTGCAAGCTCAATGGCGCGCTTCACGCCATAACAGAACCCAAGCGTATCCGCTAGAATGACTTCCATATGAAAAACCACCAACATCCCGATTGCTTTTATACTTTTTCGCAATCTACCACGTATTATAACACAGATCACAAAAAATTTACAAGAAAAAATTTTGTTTGCAAATCATCTTTTCTCAATTTCTTCTTTAATTTTTGCAACTTCATCCATAACTGACTGTGCAAATTCATGTAGGCTTTCTTTATCAGCTTTCTCTGCCGTGTATTTCATAGGAGTCCCAAAACTAAGTTTCAGTTTTGGTAAGAAGCAGCCCTTGTTCAATATCCTGTCTGATCCGGATATAGCAGCAGGTATTACGACTGCACCTGACAGCTTGGCTATAAGAGCAACTCCCGGCTCAGCTTTACGCATCCTTCCACTCCGGCTTCTTGTACCTTCTGGGAAAAGTGCTATGCAATGCCCTTCTTTTAGCACCTTCGCCGCTGTCTTGATAGCGCTCCTGTCAGCTGCTCCACGCTTGACCGGAAATGTATGACACTGATGCAATATCCAGCTTATCACTGGTATCCTGAAAAGCTCCTCCTTAGCCATGTAATGGATATTCCTGCATATATATGTGCCAAGAAGCATAGGATCCCAGTTGCTCATATGATTAGCCGCTATGATTACCGGGCCTTCAACGGGAATATTTTCTATTCCTTCAACCCTGGCGCGGAAAAATATGCTATATATAACCTTAAAGATGTATTTTAATATCGTATAAATCATAGCTTCACCTGCAAAGTTTAATGATTTCAGCAACTACCTCATCTATACTCATTCCAGTCGTATCGAGAAGCACTGCGTCATCGACCCTGACAAGCGGTGATATTTCACGCTCACTATCAGCCTTATCCCTAGCCCTGATATCGGCCTTGAGCTTATCTAGTTCGACATCGAAGCCTTTTTCTTTCATTTCCTTATAGCGTCTCTTAGCACGTTCATCAATAGATGCCGTTAGGAAGATCTTCACATCTGCATTGGGTAGCACATGGGAAGCTATGTCACGTCCATCCATCAGGACACCGCCCTCTGCTGCCATTTTACGCTGCAGATCGACCATTTTCTCACGTACAGGTCCAAGCGCTGCTACTTGCGATACTATATGGCTCACCTCTGGCGTACGGATTTCTCCAGTAATATCAACGTCATCGACAACCACTACCGTCTTATTTCCATCGTAATGCAATCTTACATTGATATCCTTCACTACATCCAGGATCAACTCATCTGTTACCTCTTTTTCCTGCTGAAGTGTTTTCCATGCCACAGCACGATACATAGCACCAGTATCAATATACGTATATCCAAGCTTCTTTGCAGCAAGCTGTGAGACGGTGCTCTTACCTGCACCTGCCGGTCCATCTATAGCAACAACGAGTTTCTTCATTTTACTTTACCTCCAATATCAATCTATTGTAGTGCTCTCAAGGATCTGATAAAAATCTGGATACGATATACGCACTGAATCAGATCTATCGATTTCTGCGCCATTTCCTGCAGCTGCCGCTATCGCTTCCGACATAGCCATACGATGGTCATCCATCGCATCACATTCTGCACGCACGATATCCATACCGCCGCGTATCACGATACCGTCCTCACTTTCAGTGATGGAACCTGGCGCGAATTTACCAAGCTCAGTTGCTATAGCATGCAGCCTGTCCGTCTCCTTTACCCTCAGTTCGCCTGCATCAGATACTTCCGTTACACCATCTGCAAAAAGTGCTGCTGTCGCGATTATCGGAATTTCATCGACAAGTCTAGGGATCAATGCGCCGCCGAATTTCGTTCCGTGCAGCTTCGCGCTTCTAACTCTGATATCCGCGATTTCTTCACCGCCGGATGTACGGATATTATCAAGTGAAATATCAGCACCCATATCCCGCATGACGTCCAGTATACCAGTTCGCGTATGATTTATTCCTGTATTTTCAAGTATCACATCGCTGCCGGGTATGATAGAGGCTGCCACGATCCAATATGCAGCAGAGCTGATATCTCCAGGCACATCAATGGCAGATGGTGCCACGAGCTCGCTTGCCGGCTTGATAGTTACCGTATTTCCATCTGTTGTGACATCGGCTCCGAATGCGCTTAACATACGCTCTGTATGGTCTCTTGATGGATATGGTCCTGTGACACTCGTTTTCCCTGAGGCATAAAGCCCAGCCAGCAGGATGGCCGATTTGACCTGTGCACTTGCAACGGGCATATCATAGTCTATGCCGTGAAGCTCATGATCCGGTGCAAGCACACTGATTGGAAGGAGCTTTCCATCATTTCGACCTTCTATCCTCGCTCCCATCATGCGAAGTGGATTTGCCACACGTCCCATAGGGCGTTTTGACAGCGACGTATCTCCGGTAAATACAGCATAAAATGGTTGTGGTGAAAGAAGTCCCATCATAAGACGCAACGTGGTACCAGAATTACCAGCATCAAGCACTACAGCTGGCTCTTGCAATCCGTGTAGCCCATTTCCTGTAACGACGAGCTCGGTATCAGATATTTTATCGATTCTTGCGCCAAGTGCCTTCATGATACCTACAGTAGACAGGCAGTCATCTGCATGGAGGAAATTCGTTATATGAACAGGTGTGCTCCCTAATGCCGAGAACATAACACTTCTATGCGATACCGACTTATCTCCTGGTATATGTACCCTGCCATTTAAGGCATGTAATGCTTTTCTTATAGTCTTCGCACTCAACAACACTACCTCCCATCTGCTGCATATCTTCCAGCTGCAGCTCCCATCGAGAACGCTGCCTGAAGATTATATCCACCCGTATACCCATCGACATCAACGACCTCTCCCGCGAAATAGAGGCCATGCACAAGCTTTGATTCCATGGTCTTAGGATTGATCTCCTTAACTGAAACGCCACCTGCCGTCACGATTGCTTCAGCAATTGGGCGCGTCTTCGTAACGGTTAATGATATACACTTGAGTGTATCTACCAGCCTCATACGATCCTTTTTTGAAAGCTGATGTACGGGCATATCCGGATCTAAAAAGGCCAAATCTATGACTGTCTCAATCATCCTATGTGGAAGAAGATCCATCATAGCATTTTTCAATGTCTTCCTTATGTATTTCTGAAAATCTCTCTGCAGCCTTGCATCTAGCTTTTCATGTGATAATGCCGGTTTCATATCGATTCTAAGCTCAACATCTTCATGGTGCGCCAGAGCCTTTGCCGCAGTTCTAGAAATGGACAATATCACAGGGCCGGTCACGCCGAAATGTGTAAACATCATTTCGCCGAATCTATGCTCTACTTCTTTACCATTCGCAAAGAGTGTCACAGCCACATTCTTGAGCGAAAGCCCCTGCAGCGGCAATTGTTCCTCTGTTTCAAGTGGTACAAGCGCTGGCGTAATTTCCGTTATCGTGTGCCCAAGTGACTCAGCGATTCTATATCCATCTCCAGTTGATCCAGTAGCGGGATAAGATGCTCCGCCCGTTGCAACTATGATGGCATCTGCTGCGATTTCTCTACCTGATGCAAGACGTACAGCAATTACCCGCCGTCCTCCGCCTTCACGCTTAGATGTAACTATACCAGAAACCTGTATTCCCGTTTCTATATCCACGCCAAGCTCATGCAATCTCATTACAAGCGCATTGACCGCATCCTGTGCTCTGTCACTCACTGGAAAGACACGGTTGCCGCGTTCCACCTTGAGTGGGACTCCACAATCCTCAAAAAAGTGCATCACATCATGATTATTGAATGCATGCAAGGAGCTCATCAGGAATTTACCATTTCCCTGGATATTCTTTATTATTTCCTGCAGATCAGATGCGTTAGTAACATTACAACGACCCTTTCCCGTTATGCGCATCTTGCGTCCGGGACGATCCATCTTTTCAATCAGCTTCACGCTTGCGCCGCCCTCTGCAGCCTTCATAGCAGCCATCATACCAGCAGGACCTGCACCAATGACTGCGACGCGTATCATGAATGCCTCCTATAGCCCGCTCTGCGATTTCTCTTTTGGTCGTGAGGCACATGTACGTCAGATGCTCTCTTCCAAGCTGAAGCGTTCTTTTTAGCATGTGCTCTATTATCACGTTCCCTATATTCACGCTTCTTCTCCGGCTTTGCTTTCTGCGTATACTCAAGCCCTGCTACTTCGTACAGATATGCCACTTCTTCATCAGTAAGCTTACGATGATTGCCACGATGTACTCCAGAAAGATTCAGTCCTGCAAACTCCGTCCTTTTAAGCTTCACTACCTCACAGCCGACTGCATCAAACATGCGCCTCACCTGACGATTCCTACCTTCGTGAATCACGATCTCTACTTTTGTAAGCCCGCTATCAGGATACCGGTCTACTATGCGAACCTGTGCCGGAGCCGTCATTCCATCATCCAGTTCAACGCCTTCTGCCAGCATATCCATCTGACGCCGTGTAAAATCTCCAGATACTTTTGCCATATACGTCTTATACACTTCATACCTCGGGTGCAGCAGCGCATTCACCAGGTTACCATCATTCATAAGTAGGAGCAATCCTTCCGTATCATTATCAAGCCTTCCGACCGGATATATACGTTCCTCCACTTCTGGAAGTAAATCGAGTACCGTCTTCCTGCCACGCTCATCCTTAGCTGTAGAAACATACCCTTTGGGCTTATTAAGCATATAATATACAAGCTTCTCCTGCCCCTGCATTTTTTTTCCGTCAACGGTTATGAGACACTTTTTAGGATCAGCTTGTATGCCAAGTTCCGTCACCACGGTGCCATTTATTGCTACTCGTCCATCAACGATCATTTTCTCAGCCGCCCGTCTGGATGCAATCCCAGAATGTGCTATCAGCTTTTGTAGTCTTTCTTTCATATGTTAACCTTCCCTAAAAGATCCAGTCCATTATCCTTTGCAAAGCATGTCCCACCGTACGGAAAAACGATTTCCTCTCTACGGTCTCTGCAGCAACAAGATCGACAGATGCTACGGTTTTCCCATCCGAAAGGATTAAGAGCTTACCGAGCACATCTCCCTTGTTTACGTTGGCATGCGCTGTATCTAAAAGATGCACCTCAGTTTTAATATGTTCGTCTTCATCAAATACCGGAACGATTACGTCGTCTGCCGTTTCGGCAGCGACCCTTCTCTTACACCCATCTAAGACTCGAACATATCCCATCGTCCTGCCCTTTTCCGCTATTTTTCGCGCATATACATGTGCAAATCCATAATCAAGCATCGTTATAGAATCATTCCACATATACAAGCTATCAAGGACGACAGATACGAGCTGCACACCATTGCGGTTCGCCCCTGATACAAGGCATCTGCCAGCTGCATCCGTATATCCGGTCTTTACGCCATTAGCTCCGCGATATATAGTCAGAAGCAGGTTTTCATTGCGAATCTTACGATCATCTGCATTCTTCTTCCAAGGAAGTATATACTCCCTTGAGCTGACGATTTCTGCGAAGCGTGGATCTTTATAACCGTACGCTGCGATAAGTGCCAAATCATATGCTGTCGTACAATGCCGTTCATCAGGAAGTCCATTGCTATTGACAAAATACGTATCGGTTGCGCCTATCTCATGTGCTTTACGTGTCATCATATCCGCAAAGTTCTCTACGCTGCCCCCGATATGTTCAGCTATTGCGACCGCAGCATCATTGCCTGACACAAGCATCATACCATACATAAGGTCACCAAGCCGAACCTGCTCACCAGCTTCGAGCCATAATGTAGAGCCATCCGTACCAGCAGCATTACTAGATATCGTAACTATATCATCTGGATTGCCACGCTCTAGCGCAAGTATCAGAGTCATTATCTTCGTCGTGCTTGCAGGGTAACGCCTCTCCCTCATGTTTCTCTCGTAGATTACTGTTCCAGTAGAAGCCTCTATAACAACTGCGGATCTCGCTGTCACGTTCTTCAGTACATCATCATACGGTATAAGCTGCATGCGCTCCTCAGGCAAATCAGGATATTTTAAATCAGACGATGATACTTCAGCCGAGGCTATGCCTGACATCGCAAGGGCAAGTACCATCACAATCATCAAGTACTTCTTCAAAGGTCGATCACCATACACAACATCAAATACCGTAATTCTGTCCGCATAATATCTCCTGTGCTTCATCTATCTCAGATGCTAACACACGTATCTCATATGACTGGCTTTCATCATCTGACTGGTGACCCAAAGCTCGCACATTCGTCATGATACCGCCTTCTTCAAGCTGGCTTTTTATCTTGTCAGCTTGCTCCTTATTGCTCGCAACATAAATAGATGTCCACATTATACTCAGCCTCTCTTTAAATATCAGCACTGCCGTAGTGCACTATAGCCTAACAGTTCATTGATAGCTTCACGAGCTTCTCTTTTACCATTCATCCAATAATCACTGGACATGCGGCGCCATTTTCCACCTATATTCACAAAAACTTGCCGTCTGCCATGATACCGCTGCATCAATGTCTTCAGCTGAGACATTCTTTCCTCATCATATGCTTCGGGGCGCACAGTTATATAATAGTCAGGCTCATACTCATCGAGCGATACGATTCTATCAGCTAATAGTTTCGCCCCATCATCGGTTTTATCGACACGGCCTTCAACCATAACCGCACGATCTTCCGTCAAAAGTTCAACACACTCATAGAACACACGTGGAAAAACCACTACCTCGATGTCACTTGCATAATCTGCTATTCGCGCAAAGCACATCGTTTCACCCTTCTTCGTGGCAATGCGTCGCGCCTCAGTAACGAGCCCGCCTATACGTACGCGCTTCTTATCATGATACTTCCCTAAAAGTATGTCTCCTATGCTCACAAGATTATCGACTTTTTCTTTGAACCGATCAAGAGGATGCCCCGTTATGTAAAATCCTGTGGCTTCCTTTTCCCATGTCAGGCGAGTCAAATCATCGACTTCTGGAATGTCGGGCATTACCACTTCATCGGCATGATCATCTTCACCCATAGCTGAGAAAAGATCCATCTGCCCCGTAAGCCTGTCACGCTGTTTCCCTGCAGCAACAGCAAGTATCTGATCTAGCACAGCAAGCATCTGAGCTCTCTTGCTGCAAAAGCTGTCGAATGCACCGCATTTTATCAATGTTTCAAGCATTCTGCGGTTAACGAGGCGGCTATCAACACGTACACAAAAATCTTCAAGCGACGTAAATGCACCATCCTGTGCCCTTTCTGACACGACAGCATCGATCGCATTATTGCCAGCATTTTTTATCGCTGCCAGCCCAAAACGTATCGCTCCATTATCCACCGCAAAAGATGGTTCACTTGCATTTATATCCGGTGGCAATATATTTATCCTCATACGACGGCATATCTGTATATAAAAAGCAATCTTCGCAGTATCTGTAAGACTTGAAAGCATCGCCGCCATAAATTCCACTGGATAATGGGCCTTCAGATAAGCCGTCTGCCATGCGACAAGGGCATACGCGGCACTATGAGATTTGTTGAAGCCATAATCAGCAAAATGCGTAAGTAAATCAAATATCTTTTCCGCTAAGGCAGGATCTATACCATTCTTCTTAGTCCCATCAAGGTATGCTTCCTTCTGGCTCATCAGTACAGAATGTTTTTTCTTGCCCATTGCACGCCGCAGTATGTCTGCCTGACCCAGCGTGAAGTTAGCAAGCACCTGCACGATCTGCATGACCTGCTCCTGATAAAGAACGACACCGAACGTTTCCTTTAGTATAGGTTCCAATGAAGGATGCAGATAATGCGGTGTCTTGGTACCATGTCTCCCCCCGATAAAATCATCAACCATTCCACTCCCGAGAGGACCCGGTCTATATAACGCTACGAGAGGTATCAAGTCCTCAAATCTTTCTGGATGAAGCTCGCACACGAGGTTTGTCATACCCTCTGACTCCAGCTGGAAAACAGCATCTGTACGACCAGCACAAAGCATATCCGTCGTTTTCTTATCCTCAAGCGGAATAGTATTTATATCTATATCGACTCCATGTGTCTTTTTTATATTCTTCAACGCATCGCCGATGACAGTGAGTGTGCGCAAGCCGAGGAAGTCCATCTTCAGGAGTCCCAGTTCTTCCACATGGTCTTTATCGTATTCCGTCACCAGTGTACCATCAACCACCTGAACCGGCATATATTCAGTCAGTGGATCCCGTGCAATAACTACGCCCGCTGCATGCGTAGAAGAATGCCGTGGCAGGCCTTCAATTGCTCTAGCATAGTCAATCAGCTTATGAACTGCAGGTGCTTCGTCATAGAGAGTCCTTAAATCCGATGAGGCTTCCAATGCCTTATCAAGCGTAATACCCAGCTCTGTAGGTATCATCTTCGCGACTTTATCCACGTCTCCATATGGCACTCCCATCACACGGCCCACATCACGTATTGCTCCACGTGCTGCGAAAGTGCCAAAAGTGATTATCTGTGCCACATGATCGTTGCCATAGCGGCGTTTCACATAATCGATAACCTCTTCTCGACGCTGATAGCAAAAATCAACATCTATATCAGGCATAGTAACGCGCTCAGGATTCAAAAAACGCTCAAAAAGCAAATCATACTTCAACGGATCGAGGTTCGTTATGCCAAGAATATACGCGACGATGCTACCTGCCGCTGACCCTCTGCCCGGACCCACAGGTATACTCTGGCTTCGGGCATAATTGATGAAATCCCACACGATCAGGAAATAGCTGTCATAACCCATACGGTGAATGATCCCGAGCTCATATTCAAGCCGTTCTGTCACATCCTCCCCCGCATCTGGATATCTGCCTGTGAGCCTTTCCATACACAGTTGCCTCAGATATTCTTGGTCTGTCAGCCCGTCTGGCAGAGGAAAACGTGGCAGATGAAGATGTCCAAACTCGAACTCAACATTACATCTAGCTGCGATCTTGACAGTATTATCGTACGCCTCATTCAACTCCGGGAAAAGTTTCCGCATCTCTTCTGGTGACTTCAGATAGAAATCATCACTAGGAAATCTCATGCGGTCTTCATCATCAAGCATTTTCCCCGTCTGGATGCAAAGCAGTACATCATGGAAAGTGCTGTCCGTCCTATTGACATAGTGAATATCATTTGTTACGACAAGACCTACATCATATTTCCTTGCAAGCCTTACAAGACCTTGATTCGACTTATGCTCCATCGCCATACCATGATCCTGCAGCTCAAGGAAGAAATTTTCCTTCCCAAATATATCAAGATATTCACGTACAAGATCATCAGCATGGTCGTCATTATCTTCAATAATACTTCTCGGTATTTCACCAGCTATACATGCGCTCAGGCAAATAAGGCCTTCATGATACTTCCTGAGTATCTCCTTGTCTATACGCGGCTTATAATAGAAGCCTTCCGTATTGCCTAATGAAACGAGCTTGACAAGATTTCTATAGCCTGTCATATTCTCTGCAAGGAGTATCAGATGATAGTATCTCTTTCCATCTACGTCAAAATGTTCTTTACGGCTTCCAGGAGCAAGATAAACTTCACAGCCAATAATAGGCTTTACGCCTTGTGATACAGCTTCCTTGTAGAAATCCACCGCACCATACATCACGCCATGATCAGTTATAGCAATGGCATCCATTCCCTTAGCCTTCACTGCACTGATCAATTCCTTGATTCGGCTCGCACCATCAAGCAAACTATATTCAGTGTGTACATGCAGATGAACAAAATCCCCCATGCTCCTGTCACCTCCTATATCTGCAGTGCTTCAATTATATCATCTTTTATATCATCTTTAAATACATTTAGACGGCATAAAATGAAAAATCCGCCCTGCTGCCAGCTAATAACTCGCGGCGCGGCGGATTTATTTCAATCATACAAAGATTTCATGTATGTTATCAAGCTTCCATGATAATAGGCAAGATCATCGGACGACGACGCGTCTTCTCAAACAGATAGCGTCCGAGCGCATCACGCACAGCCGTCTTTATGACAGACCACTCAGTTACATGTTCATCCGTGCAATGCTCGATTGCCTGGCTCACACGTTCACGTGCTTCATCCATCAGCTGCTCCGACTCGCGTACATACACAAAACCACGTGAGACAATATCAGGACCGGCAAGCACCTGACGGCTGCTCCTTGACATAGTAACAACAACAATCAATATACCATCCTGGGAAAGCTGACGGCGATCACGCAGCACGATATTTCCTACATCACCTACACCAAGACCGTCAACGAGTACGCGCCCAGACTGGACCTTACCGACAATCTGGCCTTTATCACGTGTCAGCTCAAGCACTAGCCCATTTTCACTTATAAAGATATTCTCCTTAGGCATTCCGAGCTCCTGTGCAAGCTTAGCATGCTTCACAAGATGGTGGTACTCGCCATGAACAGGCATAAAGAATTTTGGACGAACAAGATTTTGCATCAGCTTCAATTCTTCGCGACTGGCATGACCAGAAACGTGCACGCCCTGATCTCTCCCGTATATAACATTAGCACCAAGCTTTAGAAGATTATCCACCGTACGTGTCACGAGTTTTTCATTGCCAGGTATAGGATTTGCCGAAATAATCACAGTATCTCCCGGGACGATACTGACTTTCCGATGATCGCTCATCGCCATACGCGTCAGCGCCGACATAGGCTCCCCCTGACTACCTGTTGTACAGACAACGACCTGATTCATCGAGTAATTATTTATCTCGTCAATATCAATAATCGTCCCCTCAGGCGCATGTATATACCCAAGCTCGCGCGATATGCCAACGACATTAACCATGCTACGCCCAAGCACGGCTACATGCCTCTTATACTTAACAGCCGTATCTATGACCTGCTGTATACGTGCAACGTTCGATGAGAACGTCGCGACGATAATACGCTGCTTTGCATTATGAAAAGCCTTGTCAAACGCCTTACCAACAGTGCTCTCCGACGCCGTATGTCCCTCACGCTCAGCATTCGTACTGTCTGCCATAAGCAACAGCACGCCATGGTTGCCAAGCTCTGAGAACCTGCGAAAATCCGTCATCTGACCATCGATTGGTGTATAATCAAACTTAAAATCACCTGTATGGACGATAATTCCAACAGGCGTCTTTATAGACAACCCCACTGCATCTGGTATGCTATGATTCACACGTATGAATCCAACCGAGAAGAAATTTCCTATTTTTATCTGATCGCCAGGCTTTACTACGCGCAGATTATGATCATCCACACCATTCTCATCCAGCCTGCCTTTAAGTATACCCAAAGTAAGCTTAGTTCCATACACGGGTACATCGAACTGCTTCATAACATATGGCAATGCACCTATATGATCCTCATGTCCGTGTGTAAGGACTATAGCCTTCACCTTATCATGATTCTCCATCAGATAAGTAATATCCGGTATTACCAGATC
>OMZT01000104.1 GCA_900315615.1 uncultured Veillonellaceae bacterium
ATAGGAGAGAAAGTCAGCCAGATACTGCCTGAGAACCTCAATTTTTACAGGCTCGATGGAGATATGTTCGCACTTCTGTGGCCGGGAGCTACAGAGGATGATGCGGCAATCATCTATGCAAGTACACGCATATGCTTGAAGACCGTACAGGCAGAGGATGAGCGTATCTTTTGTACGGCGTCGGCCGGTGCGGCATTCTATCCGCAGGATGGCAGCGATGCCGTAAACCTCAGAAGGCATGCTGAGGCTGCATTGGGGATGGCAAAGCAGCGCGGCAGGGACAGGATGGTTATCTTCAATGAAGAAGCATTCAAGAAGATGCGTCATTTTATCCATATGCAAGCGGCGTTCAAGGAAAGCATCGAAAAAGGCTGCGAGAATTTCCTCTTGTACTATCAGCCGATGATGGATCCAAGTGACGGCAGCGTAATGGGAGCAGAGACTCTCCTGCGCTGGCTTGACAAGGACGACGGGATCATATCACCGGCGGAGTTCATACCCGACCTGGAGCGCTCGCGCCTGATTGTACCAGTAGGCAGATGGACATTGAAGAATGCAGCGCGAACGTGCAAGCGCTGGCAGCAGTTGAATCCAGACTTCAAGATGGGCGTGAATATTTCATTGTTCCAGTTGGAGGACTATACATTCTATGATTTTGTGTCGGAGACCATGCGTGAGTACGGATTGAAGCCTGGATCTATCATACTGGAACTGACCAGCAGCCAGACGGTTGAGAACTGGGATTATGTGAATGATCAAGTAAGGCGCTTCAAGCGACTTGGAATACATATCGCGATGGATAATTTCGGGAGCGGATATTCATCCCTCATGCTCCTTAAAAGCTTCGATTGTGAATATGTGAAGATAGATCGTACATTCGTCAAAGATATAGAAGAGAGCGACTACGATAAAAAGCTCGTGAAGATGACGATAGACTTCTGTCACGATGTCAATAAGAAGGTTGTCGTAGAAGGCGTTGAGACGAAAGATGCGTGCCAGTTCCTGAAGGAAGAATGCATTGCGGACGCCCTGCAGGGATACTACTTCAGCAGGCCTATACCTGAGATGAATTTCGAGGACTATCTGCGTAAAAACAAATAAACGGATATGAAGGCACTGGTCACGGGTCGCTTTATAGGATGACCTATAGAGACCACGGACTGGTGCTTTTCGTATGCGACCAAAAAAGGAGAGCTCATCTGAGCTCTCCTTTTATTGTTCTTATAACTTTATGCCTCTTTCGAGATGCTTTCGCTGCATTTGGAATATGCAGCGTATGAGCCGTTCACGCTTGCGGCGGTCGAGTATGAGGCTTGCACCGACATGGAATGTGGTCGCCATGGAGCCATCGAATGGTACGGCGCGTCTCACGACGGCTTCTGCACGGAACTGCCCGATATCTGGCAGTTTGTGCAGCTCTATTTTCATATGCTGCCCAGGCTTTAGAGGCTGCTCCGTGAGGAACCCGACGCCGCCACCTGATATATCCACTAGATCTGCCTTTTGGGCGTTTTGCCATCCGCCGAATACATTCTGTGGCCAGAAGCCGAATGGCATATCGGCGGGGATACGCACATACGTACGCGCCTGACACCGCTCGACCTTTTCAGGCAGACTCAGCAGCCATATATGGTCGGGCAGCTTCGTACTTCCGCAGAATATGGCGGGGAAGTGATATGCGCATTTATCGGCAGGCGCAGCGCAACTGATCTCCGTACCGACAGCCGGAGAGTCCTTGTATATGTCATCCGTCAGATCGACACTCACGGCAAAGTGATGCTCTATTGTATTGTAGACAGTGCCAGATATGACCTGCGGGGATTTATCTTTATCGGGTTTTATGAAAAGGTAAACAGAGGGAGCCTCTGCAAGTGCCTCCGCTGCTGGGACAAAGTCTTTGCTCATCATGTTACTTCCTTCTTGATATTGGAGAATAGGCTGATATAGTATAGGAGCTTATATCTATATCTTTTTAGGATAGCATAGTTAAAATAAGGATGTCAATTACAAATGATACCACAATGCTAAGAGATCCATAAAGCGGCAGTATGAGCGAGCCGCCGTGTGACCCCTGATAGATACCGTATAGCTAGGGTAGCAGGGCGATTATCGCGGGGATTGCAATGAAGGGTCCATAAGGAAAGGCGGTATGACGTGAACGTGTGACGAGGAGCAGGATCAGCGCAGCAACACCGCCGAGCAAGATGCCTGAGATACAGGCGTACAGCAGCCTGCTGCTACCGAGCCATAGTCCGAGTACGGCAACCAGTCGCACATCGCCACCGCCTATTCCACCATGTGAGAGCATGGCGAAGATGAGAAATGACGCTCCGCCGGTAGCTGCGGCTAACAGATAGTCCCATGAGGGCAGCGCACTGGTAAACATGAAGGGGATAGCCAAGATGGCAAAGGGAATCATCATGCGCGTGAATATGATATTGCCCATGAGATCTGAGATACACGTAAAAAGAAGGAATATCGATGGTATGATGAAGTGAATCACTTCAGCGATCGTCGTGCATCTGATATACGCCAAAAGAAAGCAGCAAGAGATAGCCGCGGCGAGCAATGATATCGATGCATATGGAGTAAGCCTTTTCTCATCGATATAGGACTTATTATGCATAAAAAGCTGCGTAATCCATGAATGACCTATCAATGCTATAATGATTGAGAGGCAAATAATAGAAAAAAACATGTAAAACAATCCTGTTCTTTAAGAAGATGTTGCATAAAAGCGATAATGATATTATACTATATATGTCTATAACGTGCATATAAATAATTTGCAGAGGATACGTTCAATATTATGATTGGAATACGTGTGAATATAAGATTTAGAATCTTTAGTACATATGTCCCATATAGAGAAGACTTTAGTATGATTAGCAGGGAGGCCGTGACAAGATGAAGCTCGGGCTTGGGTTTCTCAAGAAGAAAAAGAGTAACGGTGGCGTCGCTTCACCTAATAAAAAGAAAATTTTCGGTGGGATATCTGAATCTATAGGTAAGCTTTCACCTAAGCAGCTAGGCTTTTTAGCGGTGGCTGCAGGTGTTGCCGCTGCCTTCCTAGTGGGAATAGCACTAGCTAATGTATCTGGTACGAGGGCTTCATCAGATCAGATGAAGCCGACTGTGCAGGTCGTAGTTGCCAAGGAAGATATTCCAGCTCGTGCCGTTATACGGGAAAGCATGCTGAAGATGGAGAGCGTACCTGCAGATCGTATTCCTGATGGTGCGGTGAGCGACATAGCGGACGCCGTGGGGAAACCCGCCACAGTGCCTATCATGCAGGGCGATGTAGTAACGACGAAGAAGATTCTTTCGGATCCGCAGGCGGCTGGCTTTACGGGAATGATTCCTGCCAACTGCCGCGCGATTTCCATACCTGTGACGGATATCACCGGTATATCGGGCTTCGCAAAGCCTGGCGACTATGTTGATATCATGCTCATACGCAAGGGTGACAAGAACGGCGGCCGTGTGGATGGTGAGATCATCATGCAGAATGTGCTCCTGCTCGCTATCAACAAGAACGCGTCTGCTGAGACGCCGAATGAGGGCAATGGCGATAAGAAGAAAAAGGCGAAGGAGGATGCTTCAAGTAAGGCCGCGGCTCAGCCAATGGCTACGGCTACGCTGGCGCTTCGCCCTGATGATGCACTGAGACTCGCGGTGGCCGCACAGAGCGGAACCATATATCTCGTGCTCCGTCCATATCATCCTCAGGATAGTGTGGTGCTGGATACAGAGTTCTCTATCGATGGAGCAAACGATGAGGCACCGCCGCAGACGACTGCTCCACAGACGCCTGCACCACAGCCGGCAGCAGCTCCATCACCAACTCCATCGCCATCTTATGCACAGCCCTCGAGGCAGCAGTACGATCCAACGCCAGCTGCACCGTCTGTGCCAGTATATGATAGTGTCGAAGTCATACGCGGTACTACATCAAGTACCATCGATTTGAAATAAGGACGAGGCCATATGTTACATAGTAGTAAAAAAACAATTGCAGCATTGATCGCGGCTGGCCTTATGGGATTTGCCGGCATGGCACCTGTGTCTGCAGCGGATATGCCTGGGATCGATGTATCAGTCAACCAAGCTACGAGCTTTGAGCCTGGCGGATCGCGTATCATCCGTGTTCATATAGCAAATCCGGATATCGCAGATATAAAGCTTATCGGCAGTCATGAGATGATCGTTGTCGGTAAGCAGGCTGGTGCAACGACGCTGATCACATGGGATGCCGATGGACTTAGGCAGGAGTTTATCATACGTGTTGGCACGCATGATGACAATCTCGAGTACATATTGCAGCATGAGATGGGACTGTCCGGCGTACATGTACGCCGCGTTGGCAACCGTGTCCTCTTGACGGGTACCGTAGAGAATCAATATGAACATGATCTCGCAGTCAGGACGGCTGCATTGTATGTAGGCGGTGCGACAAAGACGGTTGAGCAGGGCTCCAATAAAGGAACTAGCGGGCTTTCATCAGACAGCGTAGACAAAGATGATGAGAACAAAACCGATGCTACGGTCGATACGATGGTAGCGAGCAATCTGGTTGAGGATATGCTGGAAATGGCAAATCCATCGCAGATCAATATAGAAGCTCAGATCATAGAGATATCCAATGCCGATCAGAAGGATGCCGGGCTGACGTATAAGGATGCGGCAGATAACACATCGGGGACATTCAATTTTGGACAGAGCTATGGTGACCCTGATGGCAGGCATCAGCATTTTTGGATATTCAACCACTACTCACCGATAAATGCGCGACTGCAGGCACTTATCACGAACGGAAAGGCGCAGGTACTCTCGAGGCCGAATATCACCACGATGAGCGGCAGGACCGCAAAGATCTTGATCGGTGGTCAGATACCTGTCCCAATAAAAGATGGTGATAATGGCACGTCTGTAGAGTGGAAGGACTACGGTATAGGGCTTGAGATAAAGCCTATCGTTGACCGGGATAATAACATCACGGCGGATTTCCACGCGACGGTGAGCAGCATCGATAAGGCAAATGCGGTGCAGACGGATGGTTTCACCATGCCGGCACTCTTGACACGTGAGGCACATGCAGTCGTCAATGTGCCGAGCGGCATGACGATGGCCATCGGTGGGTTGATGAACAGCGAGGACAGCAAGAATATCGAAAGGATACCTATACTGAGCAAGATACCGGTGCTTGGCGAATTTTTCAAGCATACGAGCCATACGCGTGACAAGCGTGAGCTGCTCATCCTGCTGACACCACATCTCGTGAACGAGAGAACCCCTGCAAATATGTCTGACAAGATGAAGGAGACATATGATAATGGGCGTAAGGAGCAGGCAGCAACCAATAAGGTCGACCTCAATGCAAAGGATGAGCCTGTTGATAAAGTGGCACCAGCTGCTGAAGAAACGTCCTCGGCAGGCAAGGATGATGGCACGATACTCGGGAAATATCTCGATAGAAGCGTGCTTCCAAAATGATATTGAATGAAAAGGATACTGAAGGGAGTGTAAGGGAATGGAGTCTGGCAGCGGCGTAATCATAACGGTTTTCAGCACTGCGTCCGCAGTCGGCAAGACGTTCCTTGCCACGAACCTTGCCGCCGTCCTCGGATCGGCGGGATATCGTGTATGCCTGATGGATTTGGATCTCCAGTTTGGGGATGTGTGCAACTACCTGGCGATAAATCCTGAGAAGACACTGTTCGAGGCACAAAGAGATGTGGCAAATGATGCAGAGGGCTTCGACCCGTTGCCGTATCTTGTCGACTATCAGTGCAAAGATACATCTATTACAGTGATGGCAGCGCCCAAGCTTCTCGAGGAAGCCTATAATGTGGACACGGATGCTGTGGTAGAGGTTACCAGGAAGCTGGCGAAGGAATTCGATTATATCGTGGTGGATATGGCACCTGCATTCAGCGAGTTGAATCTTGCCATACTGGATATAACCACGATAGTGACATTCGTTGGCATCGTTGATTTCATACCGACGATAAAGAACATGAAGAGCGGCTGGGATACGCTTAAGATGATTGGATATGATGGTAATCGTATCCGCTTCGTGTTGAATCGAGGAGGTTCCCAGACGAGGATAGGGCTTGACGAGGTAGAGCAGATACTTGGAAGTCCGTTCTATCATATACTGCCAAATGATTTCCATATGGCGCAGCAGTCGATAAAGGAGGCTGGCCCCTTGGTGCTGCTCCATCCAGATACGGAACTGGCGGAAGGTATACGTGAGCTCACTGCAAAGTATACGAACAGGGACAGCTTAAACAATACACAGGAAAGAGAAAGCAGTGGAGGCTGGCTCTCAAGACTATTTGAGTGATTATAGGACGTTGATGAGTTTTGAAGGAAGGTGGAACCAATGCAGTACAGAGTGCTTCTGATCGAAGGCAATCGCATGATGCTCGAGCGCTTGACCGCTGTCATACGCGATACGAAGGACTTTGAGCTTGCAGGACGCTACCAGAAGGCGGGCGATGCCCTGAAGCAGGGCGGGGTGTTCCATCCCAATCTTATATTGCTCGATGCAGAGGTTGAAAGCAATGTGGCGCTGATACCTGAGTTCGGAAAGGCATTTCCGTCTGTACCGGTGTTGTGTATGAATACCAGGTGGAATGCAGAGAATGCAAGTCATCTGGTACAGGCTGGCGCACAGGGGTATCTGCTCAAGCCTTTTACGCGCATCGAGCTGAAAGAGGCAGTCGATACGTTCGCGAAGGGCAATATGGGGGCGTCATCGTGCCTGATCGCATTTTTCAGCCCAAAGGGTAAGAGCGGTAAGACGACTCTGATCGCCAATCTTGCACTATCGCTTGCAGCGAAGACGGGGGATTCGGTCGGTATCATAGATGCGGACTTGCAGTTCAGCGATATGTCTGTATTCTTCAATCTGGCTCCGCAGAGCACGATCGTAGAGGCGGTGCGCGATGTGCATTTCCTTTCACCAGTCACATTGAAGCCGTATTATATGCCGGTGACCGATCGTGTATCTGTCTTGTGCGGCACCAAGAAACCTGAATATGCAGAGATGGTGGAGACGAAGAAATTTGCAGATGTCCTCGCGATGAGCCGGAACCTATTCAGATATCTGCTGGTCGATCTGCCGCCAGGCTTTGGCCCTATATCAATAGCTGCAGCGGAGTCATCTGATATGACGATCTTGACAGCAAGCCTTAATGGCGGCTTTGAGATGCTTCAAATGAAGCGTGCTCTTGAGATATTCCATGATTGGGATGATTTCGATGAAAGGGTCCGTGCGGTGTTCACCCGAGTTTCTCCGTGCAATGAGGAGACGCGTCAGCAGCTCGAGCAGATTGTAGGCTGCCGGGTTGCGGGTATTGTTCCAAATGAGTATAAGCTCGTTTCTGAGGCGGCCGATAATGGAAGAATGGCACATGACATAAGCCCGGATTCGCCGCTTATGCATAGCATAAATACGATTGCTGACAGGATCATCAGCTCCCAGAAGGCGGTGTGACACGCGATGGTATGGATAGTATCAATCATTTCGGGAGCGCTGATCGCGGTCATGGTTTACTTCCTGCTGCGTTCCGTTCAGAGCAATCATCTGACAGTGAATCAGCGCATGCAGAGCATTGTCGATGGCACGTTGGCAGGTATCCAGCAGAATACGGATGATGAGGATCATAAGCAAAGGCCGGTAGATCGGTTCATGAAGATGGTCCGAGAGCTCAGCAAATCCATCAGGGATTTCCATGGCAGCAAGGTGCTGGATTTCAAGATGCAGCAGGCAGGGCTTCCGCTTCTGGGCTCCGAATTCATCGTTATAGACCTTATGGCGGTCGCGCTTGGATGTATCATAGCTTTCTTGCTCACGATGTCGCTCAGCATGGCATTCATCGGCGGAATCGCATGGTTTGCGGTGCCTTGGGTGTACCTTTCGATGAAGATCAACCGCAGGCAGAAGCTGTTCACGGATCAGCTGCAGGACACGCTTTCTATGGTTGCAAATGCCTTGCGTGTGGGCTTCAGCTTCATGCAGGCGATGGATCTCATTTCCCGCGAGATGCCAGACCCTATGGGCGAGGAGTTTAAACGCGTCGTTCAGGATATACGCGTGGGATCGACGCAGGAGGCGGCGCTTGAGCGCATGTCTAAGCGTGTAAATAGCGATGATTTCAATCTCGTGGTGACGGCGGTGCTGATACAGCACCAGGTCGGGGGTAATCTTTCTACGATACTCGATACCATAAGTACCACGATCAATGACCGCATCAAGATGAAGCGTGAGGCGAAGACGCTAACAGCGCAGGGAAGGATGTCAGGCTGGGTACTGGCTGCATTGCCAATCGGCATAACCGCCGTGCTGTTCATGATAAATCCGACGTATTTCGATCCACTGCTCAGGAGCCCGATGGCACCGCTGATCATAGGTGGTACGATAGGCTGGATGTGCATCGGTATCCTCGTCATAAACAGGATCGTCGATATAGATGTTTGAGATATGAAGCTTTGGCGGAACATCCGCAAAAAAGCTTTCATATATATTATTTTAGTAGGCGTAAGCCAAGGGGGGAATCATAATGAAAGAGATTATCGAGTATGTAAAGGTACGCTATTTCAGCACGATGAGCGAAAAAGGACAGGGCATTGTCGAGTACGCACTTATTCTTGCATTCGTCGTTGTCGTAGCAGCAGCTATCACGAATAGCGGCGGACTTCGCAACAAGATTGCAGATGTATTCAATAATGTCGTTGGAGCATTCTGATTGCTGTCCGTGTACTGGAGAAGGAAGCTCCCTTTCGAGGGGGCTTTTCTTCACGTCATCATATGGCCGCTTTATGCGGCACGAATATTATTCGAGGGGGCGGCATCATGAGGAGACTGTACAGGAGACAGGAGGGCCAGTCCATAGTAGAGTTCGCGCTGGTCTTTCCATTGTTCCTGATGTTTGTTTTCGGGATTATTTTCTTCGGAGTGCTGTTCTATGATTATATAGCTCTGAGCAATGTCGCAAGAGACAGTGCCAGAGAGGCATCTATAAAGGGTGCAGACAGCTATGAGGATATCATCGCTGACTATGGTAATGGTGGAAGTAAGCAGATACACCTGTATAATGGGATATACACCTGGGATCCTGAAGCAGATTTCAGTATAGAGAGCGGAGAGCAGGTGACGGTGAGGCTTGAGACCCATCTTGATATGTCGAACTCAGTCATTTCATTTCTGAATAAATATATGAGGATTGACTTCAGTGACAATGTGAAGTCTCCGGTGATAAAGTACCAGATGTATAATGAGAGCAGCGGGAGCTGAGCTTTCGGGAGAGGATGAACGGGATGTCCCTTTTGACGAGACTTGGAAGGCCTGATGGGCAGTTCGATGAGCAAAAGCAAATATTTGCGTCCCGTAAGGTCGATAATGCGCAGGACAGCTATCAGGATGTGAAGCTGGCCATACATAGGCGCATCGTCGACAGCATGACGCAGGAAGAGCAGCAGATACTATCACATAAGGGGCAGGATCCGCGCCGTGTAGAGGAGGTTATAGACAGGTATTGCCAGTCTGTGCTGGCGGAAAATCCTTTTGCGGTGCCACGCGGCGAGCGTGCACAGCTGATTTCTGATATACGCGATGAGATGCTTGGGCTTGGACCTATAGAGCCACTCTTAAAGGACGAGACCATTACTGAGATCATGATCAACGGTCCTAAGAAGATTTTCGTAGAGCAGATGGGCAAGCTGCATTTGACGAAGGTGCAGTTCCACGATGAAACGCATCTCAATAATATCATAGAGCGCATTCTTACGCCTCTCGGCAGGCGCGTAGATGAGTCATCGCCGCTTGTTGACGCCAGGCTGGCAGATGGCTCGCGTGTCAATATCATCGTGCCGCCGCTGTCTCTTATAGGCCCCTGCGTGACCATACGAAAATTCTCTAAGACGCCTCTTAGCGTAGAGAACCTCATAAGCTTCGGGACGCTCAGCGAACCCATGGCCGTATTCTTGCGTGCATGTGTTAAGGCCAGACTGAATATACTCGTCTCAGGTGGTACTGGATCAGGTAAGACGACGACACTGAATGTATTGTCCTCATTCATCCCAGAGGATGAGCGTATCGTGACCATAGAGGACGCAGCAGAGCTCAGGCTTGAGCAAGGCCATGTGGTGACACTGGAGGCGCGCCCTGCGAATATGGAGGGCAAGGGTGCCGTATCGATACGTGACCTTGTGCGTAACGCTTTGCGTATGCGTCCTGATCGTATCATAGTCGGTGAGGTGCGCTCCGGTGAGGCACTCGATATGCTTCAGGCGATGAATACGGGTCATGATGGGTCGCTTACGACGGCTCATGCCAATTCACCACGTGATGTGCTCAGCAGGCTTGAGACAATGGTGCTTATGAGCGGCATGGAGCTCCCGGTGCGCGCCATAAGGGAGCAGATCTCCTCGGCAATAGATATCATCCTTCATCAGTCGCGTATACGTGATGGCAGCCGAAAGGTTACCTATATCACGGAGGTTCAAAAGATGGAAGGCAATACGATCGTGTTGCAGGATCTCTTCCGCTTCGTGCAGACAGGCGTTGATGAGAACGGTAAGGTCATGGGACATTTCAAGTCGACTGGACTGAAGCCATCCTGCATGGAGAAATTCACTATGAATGGCATAGAGCTTCCGGACAGCTTATTTGAAATCAACGATGGTGCGGATTACGATGGCATGGCAAGGGAGGAGTTTTAACATGATTATCCTTCTGGCATCTCTATTGGCAGGAATTTCAATAGCGCTGCTGCTCTATGCAATGTTCTCAAAGAAAGCTTCCGAGACGAATAATATGCGCAGCCGTCTTGAGAATATCCGCTCTGAACAGATGAGTATAGATATGTACCTCAGCCGTGAGGAAGAACGCGAAAAGAAGCGCCGCATGCCTGAGCTGTCGGATATACCATTTTATGACCGCGTCGTGAAGCCGGCTACGCATACCATTGCCACACATATATTGAGACTTACGCCGTGGAAACTGGCTGATCAGATACGTCGGCGGCTCGTGCTTGCGGGAAAGGTGGAAGTCTGGTCCGTGAACGGCGTTGTCATCGTGTGGGCGGCGATGATTGTGATGGGGGGCTTCCTGGCATTCGTCTACGCCTCGGATAATGATATGCCATTCGTTCAGATGATATCGGTTGTGATCCTCGGCGTAGCCATTGGAGGACTGATTCCATTTGCTATGCTGAACAGCCTGATACGTAAGAGGCAGAAGAGCATACAGAAGCAATTGCCGGAGGTGCTGGATCTGATGTGTGTCAGCGTGCAGGCAGGGCTTTCTTTCGATGGCTCGCTGAAGCATATCACTAATCGTATGGAAGGGCCACTCATAGATGAGTTCAAGCATATGATGCGCGATATCCGCATGGGCATGTCACGCAAGATTGCCATGCGCAGCTTCTCGAACCGCATAGACCTGCCGGAGGTACGCCTTTTCGTTACGGACATCATACAGGCTGAGCAACTCGGCACGAATATGAGCACGACGATGGAAGCACAGGCAGATAATATGCGTGAGCTGCGTCGCCAGCGTGCGAAAGCGGCGGCACTCAGGGCGCCGATCAAGATCTTGTTCCCACTGATACTCTTCATCTTCCCTGCAATCTTTGTAGTGACACTACTGCCACGATTGATGATGCTTCAGGAGACACTGCTGAAATGAATATAAACGGAATAAGCAGTCGGCTCCTATCTGTCATGCTCCGCGCTATACCATGGCTGCTTGTGTTCTCGGGACTACTCCTCGTGGATTATGGACCATGTAATGACAGCTGGTTCCTTTTGAATCATGGGCGCTATGTCTTTGAACAGGGAATCCCATATATAGAGCCTTTCACGTTACATGAAGGCTTCGACTTCGTTATGCAGCAGTGGCTGAGTGCCGTGATTTTTTGGCAGGCTTGGTGTGCAGCTGGTATCGATGGGCTGTATGCGGCCTGCCTGATCATGGGGGCAGTCATGATATGGCTGAGTTACAGACTCATCCGGCTTGTCGGTGGAGAGAAGAAGCTGTCGATGTCCATGGCGGGTATCATGGGATTTTTGTGTGCCGTATTTTTTGTCCCACGCCCGTGGATATTCTCTACGGCACTCTTGATGGCAGATGTATATGTCATCGAAAGCTATATGAGGGACGGTAGGAAAAGATGGCTGATATCCATGCCCATCATATCCGTGCTGCTCATTAATATGCATGCTGCGATGTGGCCGATGATGTTCGTGCTGCTGCTGCCGCCAATAGCTGAAAGGCTCTTGGGTGTGCACGTTGACAGCTTTTTTTCTTCTGCTTCGGCGTCACCACTGAAGCCGGTTGCTGTAGCTGCGGTTATGTCTTTTTTTGCGGGCTTCATCAACCCGTATGGCCTTCCTATGATGACGTATCTCTTACATTCATATGGCTTCAGTGAGATAAACCATATCGTTGCAGAGATGCGACCGGTCAATGTGCAGTTGATTGCAGGAAAGGTGTATTTTATCCTGCTGATCATGATGGTTGTTGGATATGCGAAGCATTGTATGCCGGCGCGGTATGTGTTCCTCACGCTCGGGATGGCATATATGGCGGCCTCGGGAATGAGGAGCATGATGCTGTTCATCCTGCTCGGCATCTTTCCCATCGGCGCAGTGCTAAGCAAAAGAGTACCCCATGCTGTTAGAGTTAAAGAGTTCCGTCCCGCGCGTGCATATGGTGCGCTTATGATCCTCGTGGCTTGCGTCGGGGTCATTGTGCTCAGCCAATGGGAGGATTTTATCGGGGCACTTTGTAGTACAGGCGCGATCTTTCGCACGTTTGCCGTTCTGCTCCTTGCTGCAGGGATGATGAATGTCTTGCTGGCATTTAGGCGGTATCGCGTCGTATCAAAGAACGTGTATCATGCGATTGCAATCATGGCACTCATATCTATGTCTATCATGGGAGCTGCAAGCTATATGACGCGGTATGCTGAGCCCGCGATGCCAGGATGCCGTGATGCGGTCGACTATCTCCTTACAAAGGAGCAGCCTGAGAATATAAGGCTTTGGACGGGCTATGATGATGGAAGCTATGCGGAATTTTGCGGCATAAAGACGTATCTTGATCCGCGTGCAGAGGTCTTCCTGAAGACGAATAACCATAAAGAAGATATTATGTACGAATATATAGCGCTTGAGAGGGGCTCGCTAGATTATAGAAAATTCCTGTCATGGTATGATTTCAACTATCTGCTCGTGTCTAAAGGAGCATTGCTGTATACGTACCTGGACGCGGATACGGCGTATGAGAAGATATATGATGAGGGCGGTTACAGGATATATAGGAAACGCTGAAAAGATGGTATGGCTTTGGGGGTAGAGGTATGTCACGTACGGTGGTTATCATAGGTGCGGGTCCTGCTGGACTGACGGCGGCATTAGAGCTCCTTAGGCATACGGACTTGAAGCCGGTGATATTAGAGGCTTCGGATATGGCTGGTGGGATATCCAGGACGGTGGAGTACCATGGCAACCGTATGGATATAGGCGGTCACAGGTTTTTCTCCAAGTCTCCTGAGGTCATGAGCTGGTGGAACGAGCTCCTTCCACTGGCACCGGATGGAGATATGCTAGAGCGGCGGCGTGTGTCGAGAATCTATTTCCTGAGGAAGTTCTTCGATTATCCGGTATCGCTTAGTCTTGATACATTTCGGAACCTTGGACCCTATCGTACCATGCGTATATTGCGAGATTACGTTTCGGCGTGCATTTCTCCTATAGAGCCTGAGAAAACACTTGAGGATTTCTTTATCAATCGCTTTGGCAGGGAGCTTTATGGAACGTTCTTCGAGGATTATACGGAAAAGGTGTGGGGACGTCCCTGTAGCGCGATAGGTGCAGATTGGGGTGCACAACGCGTGAAAGGCGTGTCGGTTGCTGCTGTGCTAAAGGATGCGCTTAGGCGCTTGACTGGCAGTGCGGGCGGCAAGGTCGAGACGAGTCTCATCAGCAGCTTCTGGTATCCAAAGTATGGGCCAGGTGAACTGTGGGAGAAGGCTGCATCAGAGATCGTAAGGCTCGGCGGAGAGATCAGATACGGCTTCAACGTCGTCGGTCTCAAGGCAGAGGATAGCTGTGTCACGGGCGTTATCGTAGAGGCTCCAGATGGCTCTAGGCAGCTTATTGAGGCCACATATGTTCTGTCATCTATGCCGATCAAGGATTTGATAGAGTCGATGAATGCCGGCGGTATCGATGTCCCAGATGCTATTCGCAGCATTTCTGAAGGACTGAGCTATCGCGATTTCATGACAGTCGGTATCCTGGTGGACAAGCTTGAGATGTCGGATGTGAAGGATGACTGGATATATATACAAGAGCGAGATGTGCGCTTAGGGAGGCTTCAGGTATTCAATAACTGGAGTCCATACATGGCAGCGGACAACTCAAAGGCGTGGCTGGGTCTCGAGTATTTTTGCGATGAGGGAGATCAGCTTTGGAGCATGACTGATGGGGACTTTAAAGCGCTTGCGTCCAGGGAGCTCGCATCGATAGGTATCGTGCGCCCGGAGAATATACGTGACAGTCACGTGATACGCATGAAAAAAGCGTATCCTGCATATTTTGGCACATACGATGAGCTGCCGGTGCTCAGGGAATGGATGGATGGCTTCCACAATCTATTCCTGATAGGGAGAAACGGCCAGCACCGGTATAATAATATGGATCATTCTATGCTTACGGCCATGAATGCGGTAGAGGCGATACGCTCCGGGAGCACTGACAAGGCTTCCGTATGGAACGTGAATACGGAACATGATTATCATGAGGGTAGATGAAGCGGTTTTAGATGGACATGATGGGCACATTGAATGGCGATGATAAGATAAGCGAGGTCGTGCGCTTCTTGATAGCGGGCGGTATATGCTTCGTGTTTGAAATCCTGACGCTCTGGGCGCTGGTGGAACTATGCAGGTTTTATTACCTCTATGCGTCTGCCATCGCATTTACGGCAGCTCTGCTGATAAATTATGTCATCTGCAGGAGATGGGTCTTCAGTGCGGCTCATGCCAGTGCCGGGTCATTTGCATTATTTGCCATCTCCAGCGTTGCCGGGCTGGGACTCAATCAGCTTACCATGTGGGCGATGGTTGATATATGTGGCATATGGTATATCCTCGCAAAGGTGATAGCGGCCGGGGTCGTCACGGTATGGAATTTTGTGATGAAGCGTTATGCGCTGACAGGTATTTAAAAAGGGAAGGGTGCGAAGCTCGCATCCTTCCCTTTTCTCATATATTATTTTTAGTTTGCCTTGTTCTTCCCTTTTCCATCGATTGGTATCGGCACGGCCGTTTCTTCAAATGTACGCATCTCATTCAACGCGTACAATGAAGCCTCTGAGAGCTTCATGCCCAGGCAGGCTGTTACACCATTCGCCTTTATGTTCCCCTGGATGAGCCGCGGCTGTATATGGATCATGCTCATGCGTAGATCGGGGATGAGCTTCACTGCGTATCGCGCGATGATCTCGGTCGCCTCATCATCGAGAATCGTGAATGAGAAGCTGTGAGCAGCTCCGACGAGTACACCTAGCATGGCGGCGGCTTCACCGCGAAGGGTTGAAGGTACGTGCCCGAGAAACTCATCTGCGCCCCAGAGCATGGAACCATCAGAGCCGATCAGCGATTCGCGGAGTATAGCCGCCTTCGTGCCGTACGGAGTGCCTTCATCATCCATCAATGCTACACCGAGCCCTGTTGCATCGAGTGCGGCTCGCTGTGCCTGCAGCACACCAAATGTATAGCATTCAGAGGGGCTGCGTTCAGGCTCGATATTTGCGAAGATTACGGGATCTGCTAATGCGTTAGATGCCATGCCATGCAGCAAACGGTAATGAGGCTCGCTTATGCTGCCACTTGAGATACATACCATGCCGTAAGCCAGATCCTTCGATGGGCGTGGCTCACTGCATATCCCCGCGATATCAGCGGCTATAGCTTCGAGGGTGCCGAGACTTGCGACTGGCTTTGAAAGGTGATTGAACCTGTTCATGCACGCATCTACGCTTTTTTGATCGAGCTCTGGTAATGATGATATGTATGATAATGTATCCTTCGCGTCGAGGCTGAGATCATCTTTTGGCATAGACACCGTCGAGAATGGAGATGAATCGATATCATTCATATCGTCTTCGCCCAGTAGGTCCTGGATGTCTTCGATGTCCTTGATCTCTTTAGCATCGGACTTCTGTGGAAGAAAATGACCATTCTTATCTATCTTGCCGCCTGCCATGTAGATGCCGCCGCTATCGAGTGATATGCAGGCGAGGAGCCCGGATGGATTGCTTTCGTCAAGGTCGGCTACATGTGGGCGTGGCTGATGAATGCTGTCATCTGCCATATGGCGGCAGGAGCGGATTGCCGCGTCGAGGAAAGATGCCGTGATAGAGGAACCTATGGCCTCACCGAGGCGCAGGTCGAGATTGAGGAACGGCTTCAGTCCAAGCTTATGCAGCACTGCTGCCGCGGCGGGCTCTGCAGCAAGCTGAGATGGTATCAGATACTTTGCGGTGTTCGGTGAGATAGCATTTGCTATGAGTGCAGAAGCGCCGGTATTGAGACCGTCCAGTATGACGCACATACCATTTGCTGCTGCACCGAGTATGATGCCGGCGATGGCACCGAGCTCAAAGCCCCCTACCTTTGCGAGGACATCGATGCCATCGCTTGGATCAGGATGATTGATATCTATGATCTGCTGTACGACCTTGGTTTTGTGCATCAGGCGCTCATCCGATATGCCTGTGCCACGTCCTGTCGTCTTGGATGGTGGGAGTCCGCAGATCACAGAGGCAATGGCTGCGGATGAAGTCGTATTCGCGATACCCATCTCGCCCGGTAGGATGATTGTGCAGCCTGCAGCGGCGGCATCCTCGGCTATACGTATGCCAGCCGCTAGCGAGCGCTCGGCTTCGTCACGTGTCATGGCGGGTCCCTTGGCACTATTCTTAGTACCGTTTGCGATACGCATATCGATGAGCCCAGGTATATCGAGCTTCCCAGCGGCGGTGCCCAGGTCGTATACTAACATCTCAGATCCTGAGAATGATGAGAAAGCATTTGCCGCAGTACCATGCGATATGAGGTAGTTCTGCATCATCTGCAGTGTTGTATCCTGTGTGAAAGCGGATACGCCTTCGGCAGCAACGCCGTGGTCTGCACATAATATGACGGTACGCTTTTTCGGCGCATTCAGGCTCGTGTCGCCGGTTATGGCAGCATAGCGCTCAACCAGCCACGAGATGAGCCCGAGGTCTTCAGGGCTGCCGCCTGACCAATCGGATATCTTTTTTCTCATCAGCTGAGCCTTCGATTCATCAGGCCTAGAGATCCTGGAGATAATTTCTTCTATCTTATGCAACATGTCAATGATACCTTCTTTCAACATATGGCTTTAAGTATACCACACATGTGGAGATTTGTACCGTACTGATTTGACTGTTGTTTTTTAATCTGTTAGAATTTCTACATATGATTCTAAAGCTATTTTAAATGCCGTATGCTAGCATATGGTCTTATCGGGGGGCGTTCTAGTGCGTATTCTTGTGATTGCCAGCGGAAGTAAGGGCAATGCGATATATGTCGGGATGGGAAATGCAAGATTCCTGATTGATGCTGGCGTGTCTCAAAGACGCATAAGGAAGGCGCTCGCTTCGATTGGTGAGAGCCCGGAAAGGCTCACTGGCATATTGTTGACACATGAGCATCGCGACCATATCGCAGGGCTCAAGACACTGGAGCGCCAATGCAGCCTCCCTATCTTCTCGCGCAGGAAGACACTCATGGCGCTTCCGCGTTCTTATGAGATACCTGAGACGTGTATGCATGCGGTAGAGGAGCCGTTCCGTATCAATGGAGTGGATGTCACTGCCTTTAATATACCGCATGATGCTGCGGCTCCTGTCGGATGGCGCCTGGAGGGAGACGGATGCTTCGTATCTTTGACGGACCTGGGCTTCGTGACGAGCTCGGTGCAGTCTGCAATCGAGGGTGCGGATGTGCTCGTCATCGAGGCTAACCATGATCCGGACATGCTAAGAGACGGCAGCTATCCATGGCCTCTTAAGCAGCGTATCCTCGGTAATCGCGGGCATCTTGCAAATTCAGATGCGGCATGGGCGCTTTTGAGGATGCGTAAAAAGCCTGAAGCCGTGTTCCTCGCGCATCTATCTGAGCATAACAATACCCCAGAGGTGGCACAAAGGACAGTCTCTGATGTACTGATGAGGCAGGGACAAGAGGAGCTTGCCAGCAGTATCAGGGTAGCATGTCAGACGGAGTCCGTGGGAGGTGTGTTTGGCGGAAATAATGAGGAATTCGAAGAGCTGTCGCTTTTCGGCAGTATGCAGTCGTTTCCTAGTGTGTCCCCAGCATGATGCATGGATGATATCGGTTGAAAGGATTGATATGATATGTTTTACCAGAAGAATAAGCAGATGAAGAAATCTGTAAAGGCAGCTATACTCAGCTCATTCGTTGTAGGCGCTGTCCTCTTTGCGGGATGCTCGAGCAGCGATGCCTCGAATGCCGACACAAATACGTCGGGCGTGACAATACAGCAGAGCGCCGCAGATAAGCCGCTTTCTGATGCTAGGAATACGCCAGCGGTGCGTGCGGCGAAGACAATAGGACCTACGGTCGTTGGTATAACGAATAAGGCCGTTGCACGTGACTGGTTCAACAATCCTGTAGAGACAGAGGGCGTAGGCTCCGGAGTCATATTCAAGGCAGATGGATATATCGTAACGAATAACCATGTTGTTGCTGGTGCAAAGGAGATCATTGTCTCACTTCCAGATGGACGCACGTTTAAGGGAAAGACAATCGGTGCAGATGAGCTCAGTGATATTGCAGTCGTGAAGATCGATGCGAAGGATCTGCCGGTTGCTTCCTTCGGTAATTCCGATGATATAGTCGTTGGAGAGCCAGCTATAGCCATAGGCAACCCGATGGGACTTGAGTTTAGAGGAAGTGTGACATCCGGTGTCATAAGCGCATTGAACCGTACATTGGATATCAGTGGTGATCGTACGATAAAGCTGATACAGACAGATGCAGCAATCAACCCGGGCAATTCAGGCGGTGCACTCGTAAATGCTGACGGTGAGGTCATAGGCATCAATAGTGCCAAGGTCGCCGCGCAGGGCGTAGAAGGCATGGGCTTCGCAATCCCGATAAACACGGTGAAGTCCATCGTCGATGAGCTTCTCGCGAACGGCCATATAGCGCGCCCGTACTTGGGAGTCGGTATATTCGATAAAGAAACAGCTGCACGCGCAGGATATGAGCTCAATGTCGATCAGGGAGTCTATCTGTTCCAGATGACGCTCAACGGCCCTGCTGATAGGGCTGGCCTGCAGCGTGGAGATATCATAAAGAAGGTCGCTGGCAAGGAAGTCAATACGGTGAGTGAGGTACGTGCAGCCGTAGCAGAGCATAAAGTCGGTGAGACCATTGAGGTCGTATATGAGCGCAATGGCCATGACCATACAGCTAATGTCACACTCGGCGAGATGCCGCAGAAATAAGCCGTGGAGATCACTATCATAGCCGCGGGGAAGGCGAAGCTGAAATTCCTTGATATGGGGATAGCAGAGTACCTGAAGAGGCTGCAGCCTTATGCGAAGGTGCGTATCATAGAGACGAAAGAGGAGAAGATGCCCGATTCGCCGTCAGAGGCAGAGAAGGCACAGATCCTTGACGCAGAGGGTAAGCTCATGCTTTCAAAGGTGACACAGGGAAGCTATATCATACTTCTCGATGTATATGGCAGAGAGCTGTCCAGTGAGGAGCTCGCAGACAAGATCGCTGATCTGCAGCTTCATGGCAAGAGCCGTATCACGTTCATCATAGGTGGAACATTTGGCGTATCGGAGGAGCTCAGGCATCGCGCGGATCTCAGGCTCAGCTTGTCACGCATGACATTCACGCATCCGATGGCGCGGCTGCTTTTGACAGAGCAGATATATCGCGCATTCAAGATCATACGCGGAGAAAAATACCATTGGTAACAAAAAAGCCGGGGGCGCGCCCTCGGCTTTTTTGGATGAAGTATATTGTTCATTGAGAAAAAAGCAATTTGTGGTATAATGTGGTATTGCTAGAAGGAGGTGCTTTTTTATGACGGAGATCGTAGAGGAGAAATTGAAGCTCTTGCCGGATTCACCTGGAGTATATATCATGAAGGACAGCAGTGGGAATGTGATATATGTCGGCAAGGCCATCATCCTTAAGAACCGCGTAAGGCAGTATTTCCAAAGCCAGAGGAATCATACGCCGAAGGTCAGGGCGATGGTATCACATGTGGCCGATTTCGAGACGATACTCACGCATTCCGAGGTGGAAGCACTGATATTGGAATGCAATCTCATCAAAAAGCACCGTCCGAGGTATAATATCAGCCTCAAGGATGACAAGACATATCCATATCTCAAGCTCACTATGGCTGATCCGTATCCGAGGCTCATGATGACTCGCCGCATACTGAAGGACGGGGCAAAGTACTTTGGACCGTATACGGATGTGACGGCGATGCATGAGAGCGTGAAGCTCCTTAGAAAGATGTTTCCCATGCGTACCTGCCGCAACATGAATGTCGATAGACCATGCCTCGAATATCATATAAAGAGATGTATTGCACCGTGTACTGGCAAAGTAGACCGCGATGAATATATGGCCATGGTGCGTGCGGTCTCGATGTTCCTTGAAGGGCACACGGCGGACGTGGAACGTGATATAGAGAAAAGGATGTATGAGGCGGCAGACGACTGTGCGTTTGAGCTCGCAGCAAGGCTGAGAGATCAGCTGATGGCGGTGCGGAAGGTCGCTGAGAAGCAGAACATCGTCACGGGCTCAGGTGATCAGGATGCTGTCGGTATGTCACGCTCCGAGATGGGTGCATGTGTGATGGTGTTCTATATCCGCGCGGGCAAGATGGTAGGTCGTGAGCATTTCCTATTGAAGGGAATCGATGGCGAAAGCGATGAGGACGTATTGTATGCATTTTTGCAGCAGTACTACAATCAGGCAACGTATTTGCCGCATGAGGTCCTTCTGCCAATAGTATTGCCGGAGGAACGAAGACAACTGCTAGAAAAGTGGCTGACTGAAGAGAAGGGTGCAAAGGTCTCTTTGCTCGTACCTAAACGCGGGACGAAGCGCGACATCGTAGAAATGGCTGGTGGCAATGCGGGCAAATTCCTTTCAGATGAGGAAGCAAGGCAAAAGCTGGCGGACGCCCAAACGCTTGGTGCAGTCGAGGAGCTTGGAAGATGCCTGGGGCTCAAGAAGCCGCCCATGCGTATGGAGTGCTTCGATATATCGCATAACCAAGGCGTCGAGACGGTTGCGTCCATGGTCGTTTTTGAGGGTGGCGTGCCGAAGAAGAGCGATTATCGCAGGTACAAGATAAACAGCACAGAGGGCAAACCGGATGACTTCAAATCTATGAGGGAAGTAACCATGAGACGCTATACGAAGCTTTCCGATGATGACATGCCGGATCTCATAGTGATGGATGGCGGCAAGGGGCAACTGTCATCGGCACTTGAGATCATACGCGGTGCGGGTCATATGGATACCCCTGTGATCGGGCTTGCGAAGAGGTTCGAACTCGTATATACCGAGGGTTCATCCGACCCTGTAGTCCTGCCCCGGAACAGCCAGGCACTGTATTTGATACAGCGCATAAGAGATGAGGCGCATAGGTTCGCGATTACATATCACAGGAAGCGCCTTAGGAAGCATAACCTGGTATCTGTACTGGATCATATCGATGGGATCGGTCCCAAGAGACGTAAGGCGATATGGGATCATTTCGGCAGCATAAACAAAATAAAGGCTGCCAGTGTTGATGAACTAGCCGAAGTAGATGGCATGACGCGCCCTGCAGCAGAGGCGGTACATGCCTTCTTCGCCCTGCAGGCTGACCTAAAGAGCGGACTACGATAGCAGTGATTTTGTTGATAGGAAGGATTTTTTGATGAGTAAAGGGAGATTCATCGATCTTCATTGTCATTCAATTATATCAGATGGGACACTTTCGCCCCAAGAGATAGCGCAGTTGGCTGAGGCGAAGGGGCTTTCAGGCTTTGCCCTGACAGATCATGATAACACAGCAGGTGTATTGGAGGCCCAGGCCGAGGCACAGAAGCTCGGACTGGATTTCCTTCAAGGTATGGAGCTTACCACGATGTATCGCGGGCATAAGCTCCATATCATCTGCCTGGGATTCGATGTCAGATCGGACAGCTTCAAGCGTGCATATGAGACGATACGCAAGATCAAAGAAGGGCGCATGTATGATCTCGTGGATTGCATAAGGAAGCGCGGCGCGGATATCACGATGGATATGGTGAAAGGCTTTGCCAATGGCAGGCCGATAGACCGATATGCCATCATGAAATGCTTGGCATCCCTCGATATCGAGCCACATGTGAGAGACCTCTGGTCAAAATACATAGACCCATCTGTCGAGGAACTTGGCATGGATATATCGATCGATGCCGAAAAAGCGATCTCTATGATGCATGAGGCAGGTGCGGTGACATCACTCGCACATTATCATAAGAGGATCGGTTTGGCTGGTATGACGCGTGA
>OMZT01000154.1 GCA_900315615.1 uncultured Veillonellaceae bacterium
AGAGTGAGAGATTCGAACTCTCGGTACAGTATCACCGTACACACGCTTTCCAGGCGTGCTCCTTCAACCACTCGGACAACTCTCCAATGCTTGAATCACATAAATGTATTCAATTTTCACTGCCGCTTTTCCGCTGACAACAGAATACAGGATATCATCTTTTTCACGCCTTGTCAACTGCTAATTTGATATAATCATGAAGTTTTTTGCCATAAACGATATTTCTATGATATAATATTTCTGTATCTGATATTTGGGGAAGAGAGGGAACACATGAAATACGAAGCCACGATAACTTCTATAGGAAGTCTTGCGGACAGTTTCCTGCTGAATAACAACAGTATGATACTGCTTGACGAAGGCATACATCCAAATCTCGCCGAAATGGTCATACAACATACATCTAGCAGGATAATCGGTGAGATAAAGCCTGGTGACAAGGCAACCATAGGCAGATCGAAGTTCACGGTTATACAGGTAGGTGAAACTGCCAACCAGTCTTTGAATGATGAAGGCCACTGTACGCTGGTCATCAACGCAAAGGGTACCATGCCAGGACAAATAATCCTCGAAGGCCGCGCCCTCCCGCGTCTTAAAGTTGGAGACAAGATAACATTCTCATAAGGACATCAATTGACCCCCATAAGCCGGATCGCCAGCTTATGGGGGCCATATCATTATCCTTGCTTTTTATATCATTTTTCCGGTGTGAAATGGGATGGCTTCTCCTCTGCCAATCCATATTTCCAAAGGATAGCCTGCACGATACGCTGTGCAGCCTTACCATCGCCGTACGGATTGCAGGCCTCTGCCATGCGCTTGTATTCATCCGCATCTGTCAGCAAGCGTTTCGCCTCGCCATACACACGGTCCTGATCCGTACCGATCAGCTTCACGGTACCAGCCTCCACGGCCTCGGGGCGCTCAGTCGTATCCCTCAGCACGAGCACGGGCTTACCAAGTGCCGGAGCCTCCTCCTGGACTCCACCCGAGTCAGTCAGGATAAGCGTCGATTTGTGCATGAGATTAGCAAATGGCTCGTAATCGAGCGGCTCTATGAGGTGTACGCGCTCAAGTCCACCCAGTTCCTCATTGACGACCTTGCGCACCTTTGGGTTCTTATGCACCGGGAATACCGCCTCTACATCTGGGAACTCCTCTATAAGGCTTCTAAGCGCCTTATAGACATGGCGCATAGGCTCGCCGAGATTTTCACGCCTATGTGTGGTAACCAATATGACACGATGTTTATCGAAATCTATGCCCTCAAGCAGCGGATCATCGAAGCTGAAGTCATCATTCACCGTATGGTGCAATGCGTCGATAACCGTATTTCCAGTGACGAAAATCGATTCTGGGTCAACAGACTCTGCAAGGAGATTCTTTTTCGATGTCTCTGTAGGTGCAAAGTGCATATCTGCAATCGAGCCCGTAAGCTTTCGATTCATTTCCTCTGGAAAAGGCGAATACTTATTGTGCGTACGTAGACCCGCCTCGACATGTCCGACACTCGTCTGATGGTAGTATGATGCAAGCGCACCAGCAAAAGTCGTCGTCGTATCGCCATGTACGAGCACGATATCTGGCTTTTCCTTTGAAAGTACCTTGTCGAGTCCCATCATCGCCTTCGTCGTCACGTCGAACAATGTCTGTCCCTTTGACATGATATCAAGATCATAGTCGGGAACGATATGGAAAAGTCCCAACACCTGATCGAGCATCTCGCGATGCTGAGCCGTCACTGCAACAACGGTCTCAACCTCATCGGGATGTTTCTCGAGCTCCAGGACGACCGGCGCCATCTTGATAGCCTCAGGACGCGTCCCAAAGACCGTCATGACCTTTACCTTTTTCATAGCGACCTCCTTGCGAATCAACAGAAATCTGCCACGATAAATCGATTTCCTAAAAAACCGTACGAATCAGGAGACTCGCACGGTATCATATATCTCTTAGTGTGTCTGCGGTGAAGATGTCTTCATACGGAATATTCCCAGCTTCTTTGCTCCAAGGAAGACCGCAAGCAGGACTGTGCACACGATTGCGACTGCTATAACATTGCTGACCTCAGTCAGGACGATAGCGCTCAAGCCGAGAAGCGCACTGATGATATACATCAGCAGCACCGCCTGACGCTGCGTGAATCCAAGGTCTAAGAGCCTATGGTGAAGATGCCCCTTATCCGGCTTGAATATAGGCACACCGCCGCGATAGCGTCTGATGATAGCAAATGTCGTATCCAGTATCGGCAGTCCCAATGCCAGTATTGGCACGATAAGCGCAACGAGAGCGGCGCTCTTGACTGCACCTATGATAGAAATGCCCGCCAGCATGAATCCGAGGAACATACTACCAGAATCCCCCATGAATATACGGGCAGGATTGAAGTTATAGAACAAGAACCCTATAGCAGAGCCGGCAAGAGCTGCCGTCAGGACTGCGACCAAGAGGATGTTCTGTTCCAATGCCACGAGGAAGATGGTAATAGCAGCAATCGTTGCGACTCCTGCTGCAAGTCCGTCAAGCCCATCTATGAGGTTTACCGTGTTCGTCAATCCGACGACCCAGAACACTGCGACGGGAATCGCCAGCATTTCAAGGTATATGTATTCTCCATCTACTATAGGATTATTTATGAAATCGATTCTAACATCGAAACCTATGACTAACACGCAAGCTGCGATGATCTGACCCACGAGCTTCACCTTCGCAGGAAGATCCGTGTAGTCATCTATGAGCCCGAGTATCACGATCAATGTCCCGCTCAGCATAAGCCCCTCAAGCTGGAACATGACATCCTCCGCGATGTCACCGCTGGCCATAACAGCTGCCATCGAAATCATGAAAGATATATATATCCCAAGCCCGCCTATGCGCGGCACAGGCTTCTTGTGTACTTTCCTGGAATTCGGTTTATCAAGCGCCCCGGTCTTCCGTGCAAGCACGATAACACCAGGCGTCACCACTACTGCGGCGACAAGAGCCATAAAAAAAGCCCCTATATAACTAGGCATATGTTGCAGCACCCCTTTCACAACAATGCTATTTTACATCAGCATATCTGCAATGTCAACATGATTCGACAGCCGTCGCAATCGATTCCATACGATAGATTCGTATCACCGCTCAGAAATGCTTCTTTCAGGGCTCTCCAATCCCAGCGCCCT
>OMZT01000103.1 GCA_900315615.1 uncultured Veillonellaceae bacterium
CGATATTGACTATCTTTTCCTCTGCGCCAAGAATCTTTGTCTCGAATTCCTTTAGTTCTTCGGTAATATAACGTTCAGCCGCTGTCAGTGTCTGCTTTCTTATATACCTGTCCGGAACAAGTTCTCTACTCGTATTGCGTACCTCTATATAATATCCGAATACCTTGTTATAACCGATTTTTAAACTCTTTATGCCGGTATTTTCTCGTTCACGTTCTTCTATTTCCTGCAGCATGGTCTTACTATCGCGTGCAATGTGACGATAGCTATCGAGTTCTTCGTTATAGCCGTCCTTTATTATCCCACCTTCGCGCAGAGTAATGCCAGGATTATCTACAATCGCACTTTCCAACCTGCTGGATACATCGTCAAATGTACCGATTTCCTCAGCAGATTTTTTGACGAGGCCAGATGTTGCTTCCCTTAGGCATTCTCTTATCCCTGGAAGAGCATACAATGATTCCTTCAGCGCAATGAGGTCTCTGGCATTTGCTGTGCCAACTTCAATGCGTGTCAGCAACCGTTCAAAATCATATATATCACTGAAGCTTTCGCGCAAGCTGCCGCGCATACGAAAATTTCTGAGCAATTCTTCTACTGCGTCAAGCCTATTGTTGATACGAACTACCGAAAGCAATGGATACTCCAACCACTTCTTCAGCATACGGCTTCCCATAGCGGTCTTCGTGAAGTCAAGGACGTCAAGCAATGTATCTTTTTTCCCACCATCCCTCAAATTCCGCGTTATCTCAAGGTTACGCAATGTAGTCGTATCGATAACGAGGTTGGCGGTATTATCGAGACGTACCAATTTATTAAGATGAGATAGATCGTTTCGAACCGTATCGTGCAGATAGTCCAGCAATGTAGCTACCGCTTCAGCTGCTTCACGCTCTTTGGGACGGTTTGATGCATCAAAGTGCTGAACCATCCTCGTATCGATATCCTGCGATATCTCCGGTATCTTAGTAAACATACAGCCAGACAATCTAAGCTCTGTAAATGATTTCAGATCATCTATATACGATAGATCTCCCACTATGAGGATTTCCGGCATCATCAGCCTGTACAATTCATCAAATACGGCCTGCTCCTGATCAGGGCCGTCATATATACCGTACAAGCACTCTCCAGTAGATACATCAGCACCAGCCAGTACGGTCTCACCTGCAGACTCATATAATAGTGCTATATAATTATTGTTCGCATCGTGAAGTGAAGACTCTGACATCACGGTACCTGGCGTAACGATTTTTATAACTTCGCGCTTAGTCAGTCCCTTGGCCTTTGGATCTCCGATCTGCTCAGCGATAGCAACTTTATACCCTTTTTTTATAAGTTTATTGATATATGGCTCCGCCGTATGGTATGGCACACCGCACATAGGCGCCTTATCCTTATTTCCGCTACGGCTTGTAAGTGTAAGCCCCAGTTCTCTGGATGCGGTATGCGCATCATCAAAGAACATCTCATAGAAATCACCAAGCCTGAAAAATAATATAGCATCTGGATACTGTTTCTTAGTTGCAAGATATTGCTGCATCATCGGAGTGTATTCCATGTGAAACTTCCTTTCACGCCTCAGGCGTTTTCACGAATTCCCTTAAGCACCCATGTCTGTGGCTTCGTGATCCGTATGTTAAGCATATCACCAGGGCGTTCATCTTCATGACCCCAAAGGACGATCTTTCCTGTCCGCGTGCGTCCCGTCCAAACTGACGAATCATTCCTAGATGGTCCTTCTGCCATAACCTCCTGGATTGTTCCATTCAATCTTTCGTTTATCTCTAGACTTATTGCATTTTGCACCTCCATCAGCTTATGGAGACGCTCTTTCTTCAAATCCTCTGGAACCTGATCCGGATAGCTGGCAGCAGGAGTACCTGAACGCTTGGAATATATGAACGTATACGCCGCGTCATATCTGATCTCTTTCAAGAATTCCAGCATGCTTTCAAAATCGTCGTCTGTCTCACCAGGAAAGCCAACAATAAGATCCGTCGTTATGCTGCAATCTGGTATCTCACTGCGTATCTTGCGTATTAAATCTTTATACTGCGCTACTGTATAAACGCGGTTCATACGCTTCAGCATATGATCTGTACCATACTGTACGGGGAGATGGAAATGCTCACATATATGTGTGCCATTTTTCACCGCCGCGATAACTCTGTCCGAAAGATCCTTAGGATGCGATGTCATATAACGTATGCGCTCGATTCCAGGAACACGGTCCGTCATTTCAAGCAGCTCTGCAAAATCGGCTTTATTATGGTCTTTTCCATACGAATTCACGTTCTGTCCCAGAAGCGTAACTTCCTTATAGCCTTTCCTGACAGCCTCCTCTACCTCTGCTACCACATTTTCAGGCAGACGGCTCCGTTCACGTCCCCTTACATAAGGTACTATGCAGTAAGTACAAAAATTGTTACAGCCATACATGACCGGTATCCATGCAGAAAGGGTTCCCTTGCGGTCAACAGGTATACCATCTGGTAGTTCTGTCTCAGACTCCTCTACATCAATGAAATGACCGGCCTTATGGTTGATCGATTCCGCTGTATTTTGCCTTTCTATTTCATGACGTTTTTCGATTGATCGTACTATTTCAGGGAGTTGATGTATCTTGTTTGTCCCCAGGACAAAGTCGATATGTGGAGCACGCTTTATCAGCGCCTCCCCTTCTTTCTGCGCCATACATCCAGTCACGCCAAGGATAAGCTCCGGCTTATTTTCCTTCAAATGCTTTATCTCGCCGATTTTGCCATACACTTTATCCTCTGCCGTCTCTCTTACACAGCATGTAACCAGTAGTATGATATCTGCCGCCGTCATGTCATCTGTCATCTCATAGCCTATAGATTCGAGCTCACCATTCATGCGTTCGGCATCACTCTCATTCATCTGGCATCCATATACGATTGTCTTAGCAAGCTTCTTTTTCGACACTTGTTATCTCCCTATTTCTCCCAAAGTAATGCAACTGTCACTCTTTCATATTTGGTCTTAGGCAATGCAAATCTACCATCTGCACAGCATAACGCCGCTGCTTCAGCAACATTTCCTATGCCGATCGTCTTTTTTACAAATGGCGATTCTTCCAGCCTGTACCGGTCAATCACATTCTGCATTTTTTCATTATCATAAAAATATAGATCTCTGCCATAATATCTAGCAAGAGCTATCATGCCTTTTTCGCAATTTTTCTTGTCTGTGCTCGCAAATGCCGATATATCTCCTGGAAGCCTTCCTATGGCTGAGCAAGCACTCCTAATCGCCCTGTCAAGAAGTTCAAATGACGTATTCTTTCGGCATCCTATGCCAGCAATCAATCTTCTCGGCACTAAATAAAGCACATCATCACACAATACATCAGGTGGGTTCTCTGTAATCCATATGATAGGTCCACCCATCTCCCGCACCCATGAATCTGACATTTTGGCATATATGCCTACCGACGCAAGCCTTCTGCTATAAAAATCCGCATTGTACATCGAGGCATCAATACGCCACTCTACATCGATACCCTTAAGAACCGCCGAATTAATTTTTCTTATTGACGCCGCTGGTACCGGACGAAGCGCCAGCCCAGCCGCCACAGTATCGGGTGCAAGTATGCCCTCCGTATCGGTTGCCGTCGTTATGACAGGATCGGCACCGATAGCCTCAGCGATTTGAAGCGTACATTCATTTGCGCCTCCTATATGTCCAGAAAGAAGGCTTATGACATGATTTCCACGCTCGTCAATCACCAAAACAGCTGGGTCTTTGAGCTTTGATTTTAGGTATGGCGCTACCATACGGACAGCTATACCCGCAGCCATGATAAATATAAGCGTGTCAAATGCATTGAATGCTTTTTCTACCATGGGACGTAGTTTCTCATATCTTACGACATCGATATTATCATCAGTTATCCCCTGTTTAGCATAAATTGTTACTTCTGCATCTATGGCAGTACGCAGACGAAATGCCAGCGCAGCTCCAGCTCCTGTGGCTGCGAATATTGCAATGCGCTTCATTTTGAGGATTTCCTGAACATATGGCTGAACTCCGGCGCATAAAGACGTGATAAATCATAATCTGCAGATAAGCAAGGGCTGACCACGATCATCGCCTGCCTATCTATACCCTTTCCTTTTATTTCATCACAGATTGTCTCCAATGTAGCACGTATGATTTTCTGATCTGGCCATGATGCACGTTGCACGATTGCAATCGGAGCGTCTTGCTTATATCCACCTGAAATAAGCTCTTTCACGACATCATCGAGCATCGTTATGCTCAAAAATATACACATGGTCGCCCCATGTGCTGCAAGGCTCTTGAGGCTCTCTCTTTCTGGAACGGGCGTTCTGCCCGCATTACGTGTAATGATGACCGTCTGAGATATTCCTGGAAGTGTATATTCCTGTTTCAACGCAGCCGCTGTAGCAAAGCATGAGCTGACACCTGGTATTACCTCAAAATCAATGTCGCGTTTCTTCAGCGCATCCATCTGCTCCTGAATCGCACCATAAACAGATGGATCACCAGTATGAAGTCGTACGGTCATAAAATCTTTTGAGGCCGCTTCCGTCATCTTCTCCAAGACTTCATCCAAGGTCATGGACGCAGAATTATATATCTCAGCTCCTTCTTTTGCACATTCAAGTATCGCGGGATTCACAAGCGATCCAGCGTATATGATAACATCTGCTTCTTTTAAAAGTCTCTGTCCCTTGACAGTTATAAGCTCTGGATCTCCAGGCCCCGCTCCTATTATATATACCTTTGCCATTTCACTATCTCTCCTTATGCATTTTTCCATATCGTAACTATATATATAGGGTTTTCTGCTTTCGACATATCATATGGACCGACGCGCTGTAGGCGATTAGCCTGCAATTGTACGGCCTCATATTCAAATCCTTCATTAGCATGCAGCCACTTGAGTACCCTGCTTATAGTCTGTACGGTCACACAATTGACAACTATGCGTCCACTTTCCTTGAGCTTTACCCGCAAGCTGTCAAGTATACTCTCCAGATGGTTTCCACTCCCACCTATGATTGCAGCATCACATCGTGGAAGCTCGTCCATTCCCTCAGGTGCCTTGGCCTCTACCACATCAATATTCTTACAATCGAACTTCTCTGCATTCTTTTTGATGAGATATACCCCGTCATGATTGCGTTCAATCGCGTATACGTGACCAACTGATGCCTGTATTGCAGCCTCTATCGTAATGCTCCCAGTTCCTGCACCGATATCATATACGATAGCCTCTGGTGCTATGCATGCATTCGCTATTGTAATTATACGTACTTCACGCTTTGTCATCGGCACTTTGCCACGTATGAATTCCTTGTCTGGTATTCCAATCCGCCACATATTCATTCCCCTCAATGATATCAGCCTAGCGCAATAAGAACACAATGCCCTATGCTCTCATCATGTGCTGCTTCTCTAATAGTCGAGAAATGTATTGATTCGTCAGGATATGACAGTCTCTCGCACATATAAAGTTTAGCGTCCGGCGGCCATCCCAGATTCAATAAAATCCGTGATATCGTCTTAGATGTATATTTGCCATCGGTCAACGTCCCAAGGATCATCCCACGCCTCCATATCAGCTTGTCGCCTTGAGGCAGTCTGCCATGAAAACTTGTCAACACCGCATCGTGCCATGGCAAAGCTAATCTCGAAAATGCGTATTGTATCGAGCTGATTCCTGGTATGACACTGATAATATTCGACGAAAACTCCTTGCGTACGACATCAAGCATAGAATAATACCCAGGATCACCAGACACCATGATCACAACATCTTCATGCTCCAGTTCTCTCCGTATAGACGAAACCACAGACGCGATATCACCATGTATCTCTATTTTTGTTTGAGCATCAGATGCATATTGCGATATAGCTCTTTTACCGCCGACAAGTACCCTCGCATTTTGTATGGCATCGATTGCTGCAGGGAGTATATACTTTTTATTACCCGGTCCTATACCAGCTATTATTATGTGATGTCCCACATGAAAGCCTCCCCCATCTTTTTTGCATTCATATCCATTCCAAGCACACGTCCTTGAAGTGTAACCATAACAGTGCCTACTTTAAGCTGCCCAAATACGTATCGCTCCGCTCGCTCGCTTGCACGGGCGGCAAGCTCATCATATACACGCTGCAGTCCATGATCATCTATGATAGGTAGTGCAGCCTCTGTAGTAGTCGATGTAAGGATTTTCCGTACGTACTCAGGTGGAAGTCCATTTGCTGCCGCATATGCAGCAATAGCCTCCATCCTCCCATCTCCCTGTCTATTATGTGTATAGAATGTACCTGCAGCCACTTTCGCCAATTTGCCAATATGTCCAAAGAGCATTACTCTATCTAATCCTCTATCAGCAGCAGACTCAAGCATAAAGCCTATGAAATTACTCGTTTGGACGACAGCTCCCTCTGGGATACCGTGCGAGGCAGCGGCATCCTGCCCTATTTTACCAGGAACGAAAACCTGCGTCTTATAACCTGCCTCAAGTGCCACGTCTATCTGTGGAACAAGGGAATTCTTGAATCCTTCTTCAGACATGGGACGCAGGACTCCTGTAGTCCCTATGATAGACAAGCCTCCTTCTATTCCTAGAACTGGATTCAGTGTTTTCTTTGCCAGTTCACGGCCTCCAGGAATTGATATGATGACATTAAACGCTGCATCTGCACCTGCAATCTTCTGTATAGTCTCTATAATCAACCTGCGTGGTCCAGGATTGATTGATGGTTCTCCAGGTGGAACTGATAGCCCTTTCTTAGTGACAGTTCCAATTCCCTCACCTGCGAAGAAATGTATGCCCGCACCGTCTTCAATTTGCTCTACTGATGTGAACACGGATACACCGTCTGTAATATCTGGATCATCACCAGAATGTTTCACTATCTCCGCAACAGCTCCTTTCGCTGTCAGGGATACATCCTTCACGGGGATATCCAGCATGGTACCATCTAAGGCTTCAATCTGCAAGTGCTCGACTTTATGACCTTTCATCAGCATGATTGCAGCCTTTGCCCCAGCTGCAGCACAAGCTCCGGTCGTATATCCACCACGTAATTGCTTGGTATGAAATTCATTTGCCATCTCACAACATCCCATATATTTTTATTAAAAAAGAGGAAAATTCCCGCCACATAGCGTATTAACTACATAGACATAAAAAGAAAGAGGTGATTCCATTGACAGAACAGGAACTCGATAAGCTCGTTGATGAGAAGTTTACGGAGGAACTAAAGAAATTTGACCGTCCTCATAAGTTTTTCGTCACGCAGAACGGACGCGGCATAGTTGACGGCGGCGACCTTTATAACAAAGTCTTCGAGGATGTACTGCAGGTAGTGCAGAACGCCGTGAAGGATGTACTGAAGGAAACCGTCCTCAAGAAATAATCCAGATAATGCCCCTGCTTTTATGCAGGGGCATTTTTATATAAGTGAAACCGGCGACAACACAGATGCACCAAGGCTGTTACGGAATATATCCGCCTTCACCCCAAATACTCTTCCTATCATATCAACTGTAAGTACATCATTTGGCACACCATGTGCGTATATGCCATGATTCTTTATCACTACAATCTCATCTGCATACTGTAATGCGTGATTGATATCATGCAGAACCATGATGACAGTAATACCATGTTCCCTGTTCATTTGCCTGACAATATCCATAACCTCAAGCTGATGGGCAATATCTAGATATGTCGTCGGCTCATCTAAGAGCAGATAATCCGGCTGCTGTGCAAGAGCCATCGCTATCCATGCTCTCTGTCTCTCACCGCCAGATAGTGACATCACCTGCCTATCCCGTAACGCCTCCAGCTTCGTGTACCTTATCGCTGAATCAACCGCATTGATATCATCTTCGTTTCGAGATCCACTATGCCAGCTCCTGTACGGGAAGCGGCCATAGTCCACAAGTGCTCCTACCGTAACATCAGCAGGTGCAGAAAGTCCCTGTGGGAGCACGGCCAATCTCCTGGCATATTTTTTTTTGCTGATATCGCGAATGTCCTCGCCATCCATAAGAATCTGTCCAGCATATGATGTGTTTAATTTTGCTAATACTCTGAGCAGTGTCGACTTTCCCGCTCCATTAGGTCCAATAATCGCAGTCCGCTTTCCCTCTGTGAACTCGATATCCACGTTATGTAGGATTTCTTTCCCCTCTATCTCAACTGACAGATTCTTCACATTAACCGACATCAGACCTGCCTCCTAAGCAAGAACAGGAAAAAAGGAGCACCAAACACGGCCATAAGGATTCCAACTGGAAGCTCTATCGGAGAAAAAGCTACACGTGAGATAGTATCACTAAACATGACAACAGCAGCACCGAATATCGCCGCACCTGGAAGTAATATACGATAATCCGAACCAATCATCAGGCGTGTCATATGTGGTACTATAAGCCCTACAAATCCAAGCAGACCTACGACCGAAACGGCGCTAGCGGCAAGCAGTGCTGCAACAGCCGTCAACGCGATCCTTACTATCTCAACCCTAAGGCCAAGCCCCTTCGCTACATCATCACCTAGCTGTAATATATTCAAATGCCGTGCCCCGAAGAAGGCCATCAATGAGCCTGCAAGCGCGTACGGCCAAAGCATCATAACATGAGGCCAGCTTCTTGCAGATAACCCACCTACCATCCACATCAAAGCAGAATGTACTCTGTCACTATAAAATATCATCAATGCAGATATTCCGGCACCCAAAAATGCTGATACTGCAACACCGGCAAGTATGATCCTGATTGGACGAATACCGTTCTTCCATGCGAGGATATATATAAATACTGCTGCCATCATCGCGCCTAGAAACGCAGCTGGCGTTACACAGTGCTCATACTCAGGAAATAAAAGCATGACAAATATGCCTGAAAGACCTGCACCCGAAGATATTCCTATTATGTGCGGATCTGCCAGTGGATTTTTCATCACAGCCTGGAGTATTGCCCCCGAAAGCGATAGGTTTACACCAACAAGTGCCGCGACTATAGTCCTTGGTAGGCGTATATTCCATATAATCTGCTCATGTAAGCCCGAATCTCCCATGAATGCCCCAAAGATCTCTGACGCTGGCACCTCTACTGAGCCTTCCATGATGCTCAAAAGCGCACTTGCAGCCAGCAATGCAACAAAGAGCAGCATAAAGAAGGCGCGCCTGCCATATACTTTTACACTCATTTTGAGAAACGATCCGGATAAACGAGCTTGGCCATAGTCTCCACTGCCTCAGGATAATGTATGCCAGGGCTCAACAGGAATAGATTCTGTGGCAAATAGAACAAGTGTCCTTCTTTAATCGCAGGTATTGTCTGCCATGCTGGATTCCCAGCTATGTTCTTGTCCATGTCAGCCTTTATCTTATCCGGCTTCCCCATGCTGGTCACGAATATGATTTCTGGATTCTGCTCAACGACTGTTTCCATACTATACGGTGCAGCGTCAGGATGCTTCTCCATAGGAGTCATGCCTGAAGCAGTATTTTCCCATCCAAGCATCTTCGCTATTGAACCTGCAATACTTCCATCAAGCTGCACACTCATGCCCTGAGCTGTGCTATGAAGAATCGTCACACGGCGCATATCGTGTGGAATCTTATCTTTTACTGCCTGTATCTTCGTATCCATATCGCTGATAAGCTGATTACCCTTATCCGTTTCGCCGGTAATCTGTGCAAAAATCTTTATCTCACGTTTCACATCATCATATGACTTCATGTCGATAACGATGGAAGGGATATGATTATCCTCAAATGTCTTGACGAGTTTCTCATTCATCCCTTTATTTATGATGACAAGATCTGGATTGCATGCGAGTACCTTCTCTACATCTATATGATATACAGCACCAACGCTCTGCTTGTCCTTTGCCCAATCTGGCATATTTGTCTTAGAGTCAGGACGTCCAACCACATCTCCTCCCACAGCATGCAGTGGTTCAAGGAAAGATGCAGAAAGTACCACTATACGCTCAGGTTTCTTTTGCAGGCTTACAGTACGCCCCATATCATCTGTAATCTTCGCATATACATTATTAGATGCTGCCGTATCCTTATGTGAGCCACACCCTGTAATCAACATCGCTGAAATAACCATTGCAATGCACATCAAGACAACAGTGAATCTTTTCATACTATCTCTCTCCATTCCAAGCCAAACAGATCAGTGTGTTCTTCTAGTCAGTATAGTAGACAGATAATTGACTGGCTCATCCTTATGTTTCATTATATCATTGATTTGCTTTTCATCGCTAAGTCCACAGCGACTCACCATCACTGCATTCTCGGACATGCCCTCTTCATCAAGCAGCTCCGCTATTTCTGGAAAATTCTTATATACCTTCATCATAACAACATTATCAGATGCATCAACTGCTTTCCTGATCTTGTTGATATCAGCTGTCGCTGGTACGATGCTGAGGATATCATTTCCCTCTACTATAGGCATTCCCATCTGGCTGCCTATTGCGCAAAAAGCCGGTACTCCCGGTATTGTAACAATCTTTACGTCCTCATTACTCAAAAGACGATATATGTATATATAAGTACTGTAAAACATTGGATCACCCAATGTCAGGAAAGCCACATTCTTACCTTCATTCAGAAATGATAGTATTTCACGCTTATTATTTTCCCATGCATCTGTCTCTGCAAAATTCCTGACCATCGGAAAAACCTGATAAACTATCTCGATATTCCTCTTAAGGTACGGTTTAGCAATAGTCAGAGCTACACTTCCATCCTTTTTCTCAGTCTTTGGTGCAATAAGAACATCTGCATTCTTTATTGCGTTTATCGACTTAACAGTCAACAGTTCCGGATCGCCTGGGCCTACTCCAATCCCGTAGAAAACACCCTTCATTAAAAAACCTCCATATTGTGCTCCGGCTGTCTCTTATATTTATACCGGTCGTTTAATTATAATATTTCATTCAGTTACACTGGTATTATCCTATCACCGTTCAAGTAATCCTGTCAATAAAATAAGCGCCGACCATAAAAGCCGACGCTTACTTATTCAGTATTTCATTGTAAATCCTAATCAGTTAAGCATTGCTAGCATCGTACCTGCTGCAACAGCAGTTCCAATGACACCTGCGACATTCGGTCCCATAGCATGCATCAGCAGATAATTACGCGGATTAGCCTTCAGTCCAACCACCTGACTTACACGAGCTGCCATCGGAACAGCAGATACACCTGCTGAACCGATCAGTGGATTGATCTTATGTCCAGAAGCCCAATACATAAGCTTTCCGAAAATAACTCCACCTGCGGTTCCCATAATGAAAGCGAACAAGCCAAGGCAAATAATCTCAATCGTCTGTATCGTGAGGAATTTCTCTGCAGACATCGTCATGCCAGTACCAAGTGCAAGGAAAATCGTAACTATATTGCAAAGTGAATTCTGAGCTGTATCAGAAAGTCTGTCCGTAACTCCGGATTCACGGAAGAGATTACCAAGCATCAGCATGCCCAGGAGTGCTGCAATAGGTGGAAGCAGAAGACCTATAACTATCGTGCAAATAATAGGGAATATAATCCTCTCAAACTTGGTAACAGGACGAAGCTGTTCCATGACTGTTGCGCGCTCTTTCTGAGTTGTAAGTAGCTTCATGACAGGCGGCTGAATCAGAGGCACCAGGGACATATATGAATACGCCGCAACCGCTATCGCTCCCAATAACTCTGGAGCCATCTGCACAGAAAGATAAATTGCCGTAGGACCGTCAGCGCCACCGATAATGCCGATTGCACCAGCCTGCTTAGCAGTAAATCCGAGACACATAGCTCCGACGAGTGCCGCAAACACACCGATCTGTGCCGCTGCACCAAGAAGTATTGTACTCGGGTTAGCAAGCAATGGTCCAAAGTCTGTCATTGCACCAACTCCAAGGAAAATCAGTGGAGGGAAAATCTCATACTGGATACCAAAATTTATGGCTTTCATTACGCCCATTTCATCAAAGAATCCAGTATTCGGGAAATTTGCCAATATACATCCGAACGCTATCGGCGACAAGAGCAGCGGCTCATACTCCTTAACAAAAGCAAAGTATAGAAGTACAAAGCCAACTAATATCATTGCGGCATTGCCAGCTGTGAACGCTGAGAAACCACTGTTCATCCATACCGCCTGCAATGAGACCGCAAACGCGTTAATAATTTCCATCTGTCAATACCCCCTTACATATCCGACATCATAATACGACCAGAGTCACGCCATTTCGTACTAACTGCCGGGCGTATAGCATGCACTCTATATCCAGAGCCATATGCAGCTATCGCTGCCATTATGACAGCCACCGTTTCCTCATTGATTCCGTCAGCGACCGTCGGCTTGACCGTTTCTGCCACCGGAGCAGCAGGCTTTGAAACCTCATGCTCTACCTTCTTGGGCTTCGTCGGATCTATAAAATGAATCAGACGAATCATCAAGCTCAGAAGGATCAACACGCCGAATACGACCGTCATATTAATTAGTGTAATCGTAATCGGGTTAGTTGTTACCGCTTCATGCACAAAAATCACCTCATCGACATTCCATTCATACACATAATAACACATCCGCCTGTTTCCCGTATATCATATAAAACATGAAAACAGGCACAACAAAAACAAAGCAGAGCAGGATATATGCCCTGCTATTTCTGTCAACATCATTTGATACATCCATACATCATCTAAGCCCCAAATGGAGTCATGATACGCATAAATGTCCTTCCACATGGACACGGATCGGATATACGCATTACTGCCTGCCCCGTCCTATAACGGATCAATGGCATAGCCTGCGCATTAAGGGTCGTTATGACCATCTCGCCCATCTTTGCATCTTCACGTACAGGCTCATCACCGCCAAATTCGACAACTTCCACATAGAAGTTGTCTTCTTGTACATGATTACCCTTTCCGCCACCATCACATGCATAAAATGCCCCAGCAAATCCAAGTTCCTCCGAAGCATAGAGATCCCATACGTCTGCTTTCATTCGATCTCCGAAATGCCTCTTCATCGGGTTTTGGATGGATCCATTCATACATATAACACGACTAATTGGATATTCTGTAATATCCATGCTTCTGACTTGAGATTGTATAATAACCTGCATCAAGTCCTGCGATGTACCTATGATAGTATCAACGCCAGAAAACTCCATCAAAGCAAGAGCATTCTCTATGACAATTCCCAGTGGAACCACGGTCGCACCTAATATCTCAAGTGCATAGTGGACATCGAGTATCTGGCTATCAGAATAATCGCCTAGTACACCAACTATCGTGGCACGATTCACCCCAGAAGCTGCCAAAGCTCGCGACATCATCTCCACATTATGCCCAACATCATCCTTGGAGTACATCTTGTACATTTCCATCGGGTCATGTTCTCTGCTAATGCGCATAACACCAGAAAGTGGCATAGTAACAAAGTCAAATGCCGAGCATCCCAGCAGATCTTCCAACGTTGTAAATGGCAGTTTCTCTATATCCGAAAGTGCGTCAATAGATGGTACGCTTCCAGTTTCATTATCCTTCAGATGTTCAGAATAGAACTTGCTTTTTTCTGACGCCCATAATATGCTTTTTTGCAATCTTTCCAGCTGTAGCCGCTCAAGATCCGGTCTTGGCATCGTCTCAACCGCTGGATTGGCACATGGCATATGAGTATCCCCCTTAGCTTAGCGGTTTCTGATAAAAGAAAGGCTGATAACTGGTATAGCCCAATTTGCGGAAATTCAATATTGCTTCGGTTGCACCAACGAAAAGTATCCCCCCTGGCTTAAGTGCCTGGAAGAAGTGCGCGTATAGTTGGTCTTTTGCTTCCTCAGTAAAATAAATGACGACGTTGCGGCAAAGAATAAGGTCAAATCCACTCTCAAACGAATCTTTAAGCAGATTGTGACGCTTGAATTCTATGCAGTCCTTAATCTCATCTTTTATACGATACTTACCATCTGGTGTATTATCAAAGTATCTCTTCTTACGCTCTGCTGATATTGCCTTTAGCTCATTATCCGTATATTCACCGCGTTTGGCCTTTGCAAGGATCTCTATATCAAGATCTGTCGCAAGTATACGATGTTTCTTTCCTGGTGTCATCTCATGCATTATGATTGAAAGAGAGTAAGGTTCAGCACCAATAGAGCATCCTGCGCTCCATATGTTAAGCTTTGGAGATCTTGTCAACAAATCCGGTATGACATCAGTCTCAAGCTTTGAGAACTTATCTGGTGTCCTGAAAAACTCTGACACGTTTATCGTAAGATATTCAATGAATGCCGCAAAATCATCCTTATCTTTTACGACGTGGTCGAAATAACCTTCATACGAATCAAAGCTGTTACGTCGCACGAGATTTCCAATGCGGCGCTTCATCTGCGGTGCCTTATATAAATCCAGGTCTATTTCTGTCTTTGCCTTTAATTTGCGCTTGAAATTTTCCCAATCGTTTTCATCCATCATTTGAGTAGCCCCCAGTTTTCATATATTTCATCGCATATACGAATACAACTATGCCTCATAATGAATATTCAACACCATATTACTAAGTCCTGCCAGGGTAAAGCCTCTATCATTCGATATTAATGAAATTTTTCTGCTCCTCAGACCTGTCCTTTGGCAAATTAATCGTTAGTATGCCATCATTTAATGCCGCCGAGGCTGACTCCCAATCTATATCCGTAATTTCGAATGAACGCTCAGCTACGCCATAGCGACGCTCATGACATAAGTATCTTGGATTCGTATCATCTTCTGAGCGCTCTGCTCTAATCGTAAGACAGTTATCTGCATATTCAAGAGTAATGTCCGATTTACTATAACCTGGCAGTTCTGCACTGACGATATATCTATCCGGCATTTCCACTGCATCAACTCTGAATGGAGCCACCGCACCAGTTACCCGCCCAATTGGACTAGCTGTTTTCCCAAAGATAGTATCTATCGTATTCTCAATATTATCGCGGAGCTTTTCATCGCGATTCCGAACTGAAAAAGGCAATACTCTGAACATACTAAGCCCTCCCATTCATATATAGGTATACGCCCATCCAACTTGTAGCAATCAATATATATTAATTATACTTTGCAATTGATTAAAATGCAAGTTATCTGTCTTCTACATAATGACTGAACGAACCTATCACCATGTCCGGTCTAGTATCATGAAGTTCCTTAAGGAAATATTTCGTCCCATTCTTCTTTCCAGCATGATGAGGCATGATTTCAAGAAACGCATCAGGATCGACATTCAGGTTACGTACTTGTATCATCTGTATTGGTACATCTTTAATGAATACTTTCCATGCTCCAAGCTCTTCATCACAATCGTTGAATCCCGGAAAGTAAAGCATGTTCAAAGACACATATATGCCATGATCTAACGCATATCTGATAGAGTCCTTCACATCGTCCAGATGGTAACTCGCGCGGTAATATGCATCATAGCTCTCTGGGATCGCACTTATAATGCTGACTCGCATCGTATCCAATCCAGCATCTACTATTTTCTTGATACCATCTGTCCATCCGGCATTGGTATTGATATTTATTTGGCCATATGATGTTTTCTCACGCATCATATGAATCGCTGGTGCAATACGATCTGCAGCTAGAGATGGCTCTCCTTCGCATCCTTGACCAAAGCTTATTATCGCCTCTTTATGAGATGAGAGATGGTATATACCAACCTGCGCAATTTCTTCTGCAGTAGGCTTGAAACCTATCCTATGCTGTGGCGAATCGCAGGAGTCATCCGGCTGGAAAGATATGCAGCCAAAGCATTTTGCATTACATACAGGAGACGTCGGCAGTCCTGCCTCCCATCTATGGTAAAAGAGATTCTCTGCCGTTTGACAATGCCATTCAAGCGAACAGTTTGCTAGATGATCAACAAGCCTGTTATCAGGGATTTCTTTTTTTACACGCTTTGTAAGCTCTAAAAGCTCATCGGTATTGTAATTATCTGGATCCCATTTATGATTTTCATCTGTATATATAGCAGTCGTATAAAGTTCTCCATGATACAAGCAGACTGCTGTATATCCATATAACGCTAGCCTTTCTGAATCGTTCTCACGTTCGTAGGCAGGCACGAAAGAGCGCGTATACCCAGCTGGAAGAATTGCAGCAACAGCGTATCCCGGAATGACTATTTCTTCACCCTCTTGATCTATGCCCACTGCTCTGCAGCCTGGCATATACATAAGGTCAGCCGTATCTGGCAGCGGAATCAAGTCTTTCGGTGATATTGGTACGTTCTCAGAGCCGATACGTCCCATAGCACGTATACCAGGCACATCCAGTATCTGCCCATCTTCATCCGCATAAAGTGCAGTCACCATATCCCTATGATACCTGCGCTTCATATTTCTCCGTTTTCTATGAGGCATGATTTCACCCACTCATTCCTTTATGTTATCTGAACCTAAAGCTTTAGCTTTCCCCTTTTTCTGCTTCCTTGGATTATACCTGTTCATTGCCATATCGATACCATCTTTTACGATGCATTCTGCTGCCGGTATCAGCATTTCAATCGCACTTTGAATCTTTGGTACTTCATCTGGAGGAAACTTAGAAAGCACATGATCCACTACAGACCACCCTGGAGCAGGTCTTCCGATTCCTATACGCATATGACGAAATTTTTCGCTGCCCACATGCGCTATTATGGACTTTATCCCGTTATGTCCGCCAGCACTTCCCTTTGCCCTTATACGGATCATACCAGATGGAATATCCATATCATCATGTACTACTATGATATCTTCAGGATCTAGTTTATACCATTGCATTGCAGTGCCTATGGCTCTTCCGCTCTCATTCATGTATGTCATAGGCTTCATAAGGATAACCTTTTCTGTCCCGATACGTATCTGTGTTATGAGTGCCTCAAACCTATTTTTCCACTCAGACTCTGGTATACCCAGTGACTCGGCAAATGTATCGATAAACATAAAGCCCACATTATGCCTAGTATATGCGTATTCAGTTCCTGGGTTGCCTAATCCCGCCAAAATCTTCATATATTCCTCCGTCAGGAAAATTTCACGCTTATTCCAACAGGGCAATGATCACTGCCCATAACATCACTATATATCTCAGGCTCTGCTATCAAAGGACGAAGCCGCTCGGATGCTAGGAAATAGTCTATACGCCATCCGGCATTTGTCAGTCGTGCCTTCCTGAGGTACGACCACCATGTGTACGCCCCAGTCTTATCTGGATAAAAAGCACGGTATGTATCTATAAATCCAGCATTAAGCAGCTCAGTGAATTTCTCGCGTTCTTCATCTGTGAAACCAGCATTATGATGATTTGAAGATGGATTTTTGAGGTCGATTTCACGATGCGCTACATTTAAGTCTCCACAAACCAGTACAGGTTTATTATTGTCCAGTTTCTTAAGGTATACTCTGAAGGCATCATCCCATTCCATGCGATAATCCAGCCGTTCAAGACCGCGCTTTGAATTTGGCGTATACACTGTAACAAGGAAAAGCTGGGGGAACTCTAGTGTGATTACCCTTCCCTCGTTGTCTTCCATATCCATGCCATATCTTACTTATATAGGATCGATACGACTGAATACAGCCGTACCGGAATATCCTTTCTTCTCTGCGCTATTCCAGTATTGCTCATAACCAGGAAGCTCCAATATCGCCTGACCTGGCTGCATCTTTGTTTCTTGAAGGCATACGACATCCGCATCAAACATACGGAATGCTTCCATAAAGCCTTTTTTCAAGCACGCACGCAAGCCATTTACATTCCAAGAAACGAACTTCATGGGGTTCCTCCTTACAGATTATTTTTCACTGGGTCGCCGACAAGTAGCAGATAAGCGATAACGATTATTCCCAGTGCTATACGATACCAACCAAATGCTTTGAAGTCATTACGCTTGATATATCGCAGCAAGAATCTTATCGACAGTATAGACACGATAAAAGCAGTAAGCATACCTACGATAAGTATTACAATCTCAGCTCCGGTGTAATTAAATCCGAATTTAACCATCTTAAGCATACTTGCACCAAACATTACCGGTATGGCGAGGAAAAAAGTGAATTCCGTTGCAACATACCTTGAAGCCCCTAGCAGCAAGCCGCCAAGTATCGTTGCGCCAGAACGAGACGTGCCAGGCACAAGAGAGAGCACCTGAAAGACACCTATCAAGAATGCAGTCTTATAGCTTAGTTTACTAAGGTCAGTAACAGCTGGACTTCTCCCGCGATTATAATTCTCCACAACTATGAACAAGATACCATAAATAATCAGTGTCGCTGATACAACATACGCTGTCATAAAATGCTCTTCCATGAAATCATTGAACAGAAGGCCGATTACTGCCGCTGGGATACATGCGACTATGACCTTCATCCACAGTTCCCACGTCAACTTCTTTTCGTGACGCGTCTTCCAGCGCGAGAATGGATTGAGCTTTTCAAAACTCAGCACACATACGGCCAATATTGCTCCAAGCTGTATCACTACAAGGAACATATCCTTGAACTGTGTCGTCACGTTGAGCTGAATAAACTCATCTACAAGTATCATATGGCCTGTGCTGCTGACAGGAAGCCATTCTGTCAGCCCTTCGACTATACCGAAAATGATAGTTTTGACGATTTCCCAAATACTAAGCTCCACTTTTTCGCAGCCTCCATATAGGTACAACAACCTGCTAATCATTCAGTGCTATTTATCATTAGTAGCCATACAGTTCTACATACTTTTTTTCATTATTAAGCACAGATCTCACATAATGCCGTGTCTCATCATAAGGTATAGCATCTATATCTGAAAAACCAGGATCCCAGCCATAGCGCTCTATCCAGTCATCTACATTTCCCCTCCCAGCATTGTAAGCTGCAAGGGCAAGGACTGTATTGCCACCGAATTCCTTTTCAAGATATGCTAGATACCATGTACCGTAACGTATATTCCTTGCAGGGTCATGTAAGTTCTCTTCACTGTACCCGACATCTCCCATCTGCTGGGCAATCCATTCTGCTGTATCTGGCATCAACTGCATGAGTCCTACAGCGCCCCTGTGAGAATGTACGTCCTTGCTGAACTTGCTTTCCGTCTTTATGACAGCAGCAACAAGACTGCTGTCAACGCCGAATTCTTCAGCTGACTCCTCCACAGTAATTCGATACGGATAGGGGTAAACATATGTGGTCTGTACATAATAACTTTTCGTCACAATGAACGAACCTGCCCCAGCCGCCGCGATTACTAACAGGAAGACGATGAGCCAGCCATATATGCGTGCAGACTTCCTTCTAGCTCTGATTCTTCTATGAAAATCATCCTCCGGTACAAAATCGCGAGGAAAAGACGTGAGCTCCTTTGACTGATTCCTCAGCATCAAAGGATTACTATATGCTATATCTGTCACGCCCTCACTCCCAGGATTGAATCCCATAAGCTATCCACCTCTTGCCGAAGTTCAGCCTCTGTCCCATCATTGTTGATTACGATATCTGCAAGCCTGCATTTTTCATCGAGTGGCATTTGCGCATCTATACGTTTTTCTGCCTCCTCGCGACTTAAACCATCTCGCTTGATTATACGCTCAATCTGAACGTCCCTTTTAGCGGCAACTGTCCAAACGACATCCGAGTATTTCTGCCAGCCCGACTCAAATAGGAGTGGTACATCCAATATGACCGCTGGGGCAGATGATTCAGCCATTGCTGCATTGAGTTGTTTTGCCATCTCACAAGCTATTACAGGATGAGATTTGCTATCTATCCATTCCTTTTCCTTAGGATCTGTATATATAATGTCAGCTATCTTACCACGATCCAGTACCCCATCCTGTAGCACATCTTTCCCAAAATGCTGAACATACATTTCATACAACATGCCTCCAGGTTCAGCAAGGCTATGGGATATCTTATCTGCATCTATGACCGCTGCTCCCTTTTGCTTAAGTATAGCCGACACACTGCTTTTACCACAGGCAATGCCTCCAGTCAGGCCGATAATTTTCATCTTTGCAATCCCCTCTATGCCAAAAATTTATTTTGCCTCTGCCCATGTATGTCCATACGCTAGATCGACAACAAGCGGAACAGAAAGCTTTGCTGCATGTTCCATTTCATCCTTCAGCAGTCCCTTTACCTGTTCAAGCTCTGACTCTGGAACCTCCAACAGCAATTCGTCATGAACCTGCACCAATATGCGACTTCTGAGTCCTTCTTTGATAAGCCTATCATAAACATTGTTCATCGCAATCTTGATTATATCAGCTGCAGACCCTTGTATAGGGGTATTCATGGCCATTCTCTCTGCCATTGAACGTTTATTGAAATTACTGCTATGTATATCTGGAAGCTTCCTACGTCTGCCCGACATCGTAGTAACATATCCATCATTACGGGCGGCCTCTATTATCGCATCCATAAACTTTTTAACACCACTGCAGGTCTCAAGGTATTTGGAGATGTAGCCAGCCGCTTCTTTTCTGGATATCCCAAGGCTCCTCGCTAATCCGAAATCACTGATGCCATACACAATACCGAAATTAACTGCCTTCGCTTTCCTGCGCTGCTCACTTGTGACGTCCTCGATTGGCACGCCAAAGACTTCTGATGCTGTCCTTGCATGTATATCCTGTCCATTGGAAAAGGCGTGCACAAAATTGCTGTCTCCCGACAAATGTGCAAGCACCCTGAGCTCTATCTGAGAGTAATCTGCTGAAAGGAGATAATCATAACCTTCCCCTGGTTCGAAAACAGCACGCACCATACGTCCTTCTTCGGTTCTCACAGGGATATTCTGAAGGTTCGGATCTGAACTTGATAACCTTCCGGTTGCCGTTGCCATCTGATTGAACTGCGCATGAAGCCTATGTGTAACAGGCGAGATCATACCACCCAATGCACCAAGATACGTAGACTCCAGCTTGCCCCACATGCGATACTGCAGGATCTTCTCCACAATAGGATGTTCAAAGCGAAGCTTTTCAAGCACCTCTGCATTGGTAGAATATCCGGACTTTGTCTTTTTTACTGGTGTCAAACCCAGTCTACC
>OMZT01000102.1 GCA_900315615.1 uncultured Veillonellaceae bacterium
GATTCAACAAAGCACAGCAGGACGCTTTTCTTCCATTCGTAGAGCGCGGGAGTATCGTGCTTATCGGAGCCACGACCGAAAACCCTTCATTCGAGGTCAACAGCGCATTGCTTTCGAGATGCAAGGTGTTTGTGCTTCATGCGCTGTCCGTTGATGACATAAAAGGCCTTCTTAAGAGAGCGCTCACGGATAAGCGCGGCTTTGGTGGCAAGGATGTATATGTGCAGGATGAGCTCTTGACGCAGCTTGCCGAATTTGCCAATGGCGATGCGCGCACGGCTCTTTCTACGTTAGAGATGGCCGTGCTGAATGGCGACATGAAGCCAGACGGCAGCGTAGAGGTGACGTCAGAGGATATCGAGCAGTGCACGTCGAAGAAATCTCTCCTTTATGATAAGGGCGGAGAGGAACATTATAACCTGATATCTGCCCTTCATAAATCGATGAGGAACTCAGACCCGGATGCGGCTGTATACTGGCTTGCTAGGATGCTTGAGGCCGGTGAGGATCCGCTCTATGTCGCAAGGCGCATTGTGAGGTTTGCCGCAGAGGATGTAGGGCTTGCAGATCCACAGGCGTTGCCGCTGGCCGTCGCTGCATATCAGGCATGTCATTATATCGGTATGCCTGAATGCAACGTACATCTGACAGAGGCCGTGGTATATCTTGCACTTGCACCGAAGTCCAACGCGATGGAGGTCGCGTATAATGAAGCGGCGGCTGACGCGCGTGAACATATGGCAGAGCCTGTTCCGTTGGTGATACGCAATGCACCGACAAAGCTTATGAAAGAGCTCGATTATGGCAAGGGATATCAGTATGCGCACGATACAGCTGAGAAAGTGACAAGTATGCAGTGCATGCCAGATAACCTTTTGGGGCGCGTATACTACAGGCCGTATGGCCTTGGCAATGAGAAAGAGCTGAAGGAGCGCAACGAGCGCATAAAAGAATGGAAAAAAGCCCATGGCGGAGTGCAGGGCAGTTGAGGTGAATGCAATTTGGAGCAGAGAACAGTTCCGGTCGCAGAAGGGGGACTTCTTGCGGCTCTTACGGTCATATTGGCACTTGCAGCGGTTTATCTGCCGGTTATCGGTATAGCAGCCGCACTCCTGTGGCCGATTCCCATCATCGTCCTGGTGGTACGTCATGGCGTGCGTCAGGGTATGATGGCGGCAGTGGTTGCAGGAATCATAATGGCACTTTTCATAGACCCTGTGACGGCGCTGCAGATGGTTATATCGTTCATGCCGACCGGCATCGTCCTCGGATGGGGCTTCAGGCGCAGCTGGAGTGCAGTAAAGGTCTTCCTGGCAGCCTTCGCGGCATCGACAGCGGCCAAGCTGGCTGCTGTGCTGCTGTTGCTTTTTGTTATGGGCGTAAATGTATTTGATATCCAGATAGATGTAATGAAACAGTCTATGGACGCATCCGTAGAATTGTACAGGTCTATGGGAATCGATGAAGCACAGCTGTCAGAAATGAGCGGGCAGATGGAACGTATGGCTGAGCTCGTGTCGCTCCTCATACCGCTGATCGTTATCCTCATGGGAATGCTCGACGCGGTGATCAGCTACATGGTCGGCAGCAGGATACTGAAGCGGCTTGGAGAGACGGTGCCTGTGATGCCGCCCTTCGCCAGCTGGCATCTGCCGCGCTGGATATTGATGCTGTTCGGATTCGCCCTTGTTGGGATGTATTGGGGAACGACGCGAGAGATGGATCTCTTGTACAGGGCCTCATTGAATCTGAACCTGATATGTATCTTTGCGGGCTTCATACAGGGATTATCATTACTGTGGTATGCTTCAGATCATTGGGGACTCGGAAAGGCGATACGTATCATAATTGCCGTAGTGCTGCTCTTTAACGGGCTGTTGATGTACATTACGGCACTCACAGGCCTGTTTGATATGGTGTTTGATTATCGCGCTCGCATGGCACGGAAGAAGAGGGGCTGATTCTCTCATTTGCCATGATGAAAGCAATCTGATATAATGTAGTATCTTAATGATTTGAAGGATAGCTTTGAAGACGGGGTGATGATATGCCACGCAATCTGACAGCCTGGATAGATATATGCATAAATCTTGCTATCATTTTCGCACTGGTTGCTGTGCTGTCGTACTATAATATGTTCGTGGCTGCAGGTGCATTCATGCTGCTGATGTGCATGACGTTCTTTGCAAGGGAGCGCTGCATGGATAGGAGACATGCATTCCGCGATTATGTCAAGAATGTCATCCGCAATGTCAATGATGTAGAGAACTACGCCATTGAACGGCTTCCACAGTGTGTCCTGATCGTCGATCGGGACGGCAGGCTTCAGTGGTCGAATCGTGCATTTGCTGATTACCTTGGAGAAAAGCCACAGTCAGGACTGGAGCTTTCCGAATATTGGCCTGGTATCATATTAGAGCCGGTATGGGGAACACAGGGCGAATATGTCTTTTCACATAAAGAAAGGTATTTCAAGGTGTATCATCGTCCGGTGTCCACCGAGAAAGATCCAGAAGGCCTGATGGCACTGTATGTGCTTGATGTGACGGATGATGAGAATCTGCGCCGTAAGCATAAACTGTCCCGTACGGTACTCGCGTACATACAGATTGATAATTTTGACGAGGTACTGCAGGGCGTCCAGGAGGCTGAACGCACATCACTCCTTTATGAGGTAAACCGTATCATAGACGAATGGATGCGCTCTGTCGGAGGTTTCATGCGTCGCATATCCGATGATCTCTATGTCGGTGTGCTTGACAGGCATGGACTCGATCTGTCGCTGGCAGATAAGTTCGAGGTTCTCGACAAGGTGCGCACGCTTCATGGTACGAATCGCCTTCCGGTTACGCTTTCGGTAGGCATTGCCGTCGCCGGGGAGCAGACGATGGCAGAGCTTGGGCAGCAGGCGCAGGCTGGTCTCGACCTGGCACTTGGACGCGGAGGTGACCAGGTGGCAGTGACCATGGAAGGGAAGACGAGGTTCTATGGTGGCAAGGCAAAGGCGGTAGAGAAGCATACGCGCGTTAAGGCGCGCGTCGTTGCACATGCCGTTCGTGAGATCATGGAAGGCTCTGACGAGATTATCGTGATGGGGCACTATAACGAGGATTTCGATGCGCTGGGTGCCGCACTTGGCGTTGCAGCTATGGCAAGGCAGCTGAAGAAGCCATGCCATATCGTGCTGAGCGATATGAATGATGGCATCGATAAGCTGTCCGAGAAACTGCGCGGTAAGCCGGAGTTTGGCGGGCTCTTCCAGCGCAAGGAGGAAGCACTAGCAAGCACGGCACTGAATCCCGTGCTGTTCGTAGTGGATACACATATCCCTCATCTGACGGCGGCGCCAGATCTCTTGAACCGCGTCGGGCAGGTTATCGTCATAGACCATCATAGGAGAAGCGAGGACTGCATACAGGGATCACTGCTCATATACATAGAGCCAGCTTCCAGTTCCACCAGTGAGCTGGTGACGGAGCTCTTGATGTATTTCGCAGATGATATGACGATACCGAGGCTGATAGCGACGGCGTTATACGCCGGAATCGTCGTTGATACGAAGAATTTCGCAGTTCAGACGGGTGTCAGGACATTTGATGCTGCAGCATATCTAAGGCGCAGTGGCGCGGATCCGGTCGTAGTCCGCAGGCTTTTCCGCATGGATTATGCGACCGATATGGCACTATCGAGGGCGAAGTCTTCCTCCAAGCTGTATCCTGGAGGGCTTATTGCAACGTCTATACGGGAGAATGTCCCTAACATACAGGCAGTCGCAGCACAGACAGCTGATTCTATGCTGCGCATAGAAGAAGTAAGGATGAGTATCGTAGTGTTCCAGCTTGCACCTGGTACGGTCGGTATCAGTGCGAGATCAACGGGTGATATTAATGTTCAGGTGATCATGGAAAACTTCGGCGGAGGAGGGCATCAAAACGTCGCTGGAGCACAGGTCAAGAACAGCGATATAGATACCGTTATGTCAGAGGTCGTAGAAGCAAGCAGAAAGCATATAGAGGAGCTTGATAAAGATGAAAGTGATTTTAAAGCAAGACGTAAAGAAGCTCGGGAGTAAGGGCGATATAGTAGAAGTCGCTGAAGGCTATGGACGCAATTTCCTTATCCCACACAAGCTTGCAGCACCAGCAAGTGCGGAGAATGTGAACATTGCCCGCGCGCAGGCTGCATCAAAGAAGCGTAAGAAGCAGCAGGAAACAGATGAGGCAAAGCTCCTTGCAGCACAGCTCGATAAAGTATCTGTTGATATCCATGTGCGCATAGGAGAGGGAGGAAAGCTGTTTGGCTCAGTGACGGGCAAGGACGTGGCTGATGCGCTTTCCAAAAAGGGAATTGATGTTGATAAACGTAAGATTTTCATCAAGGGCGAAGTCACGGGCATTGGTGTATATGATGCGGTGATCAAGGTGCATCCTGAGATTACAGCAGTGATCAAGGTGAACGTCGTTGAAGGCTGAGGAGCCGTGTGATAGATGCTTGATTTCCTGAATACATTCTTTCATAAGGATAATAAGCCGCCAGCCGAAAAGCCGGCGGCTTCTGATACCAAAGAAAAAGCGGATACGACAGATCCACTATCTCTCCAGTCGCGTGAAGTCGACGCGCTCTATGCAGCGGTAATCAACCTTATCGGCTCTGATAAGCTCGTCATCAAGGCTGGCAAGATGGATGCTCTGCAGCTTATGCGCTCCAATGTGCTCGGCGAGCGCATATTAGCACTACAGAGGATACTCCTCGAGAATCCTACACTAAGCCACGTGCCAGAAAAAGACGAGATTCAAAAAGCCATCCTCGATCTTTCGGATGACGTTGCCGATATAGTGGCAAGGCGCTCAGTTGAGAATAGCATTGAGCGTAAAGTCGAAGAGAAGATGGAGAAGGAACACCAGGACTATGTATCGGATATACGCCGTGAGGTCCTGTCAGAGGAAAAACACATAGAAAGTCCTCAGCAGAAAGAGAAGCGTGAGAAGCTTGAAAGGCTGGAGAAGGTACATCTCACCCAATCAGTGATGGAGCTTCTTCGTCCAAAAGACCTCAGTGAGATCGTTGGACAGGATAGGGCGGTAAAGTCACTTTTGTCCAAGCTCAGCTCGCCATATCCGCAGCACTTGCTCCTATATGGACCACCGGGCGTCGGCAAGACGACGGCGGCACGGCTTGTGCTGAAGCAGGCAGAGAAGGTAGCGGCATCTCCATTCTCTGAAGATGCGCCGTTCGTTGAGACAGATGGCACGACACTCAGATGGGATCCGCGCGACATCACGAATCCCCTCATGGGATCTGTGCATGATCCTATATATCAGGGAGCACGGCGTGATCTCGCGGATAGCGGGATTCCAGAGCCGAAGCCTGGTCTTGTCACCGATGCACATGGAGGCATACTATTCATCGATGAGATCGGCGAGATGGATGAGATGCTGCAGAACAAGCTGCTTAAAGTGCTTGAAGATAAGAGGGCGTATTTCGAGTCGGCATATTATGATCCGACCGACCCCAAGGTGCCGCCGTATATAAAGATGCTGTTTGATGACGGCGCACCTGCCGATTTCGTATTGATCGGTGCGACGACACGCGATGCAAGGCACATCAATCCAGCACTCAGGTCACGATGTGCAGAGATATATTTCGAGCCATTGACACCGGCGGACATCGTGAAGATCGTCAGCAATGCAGCCGCAAAGCTAGAAGCAGACATGGATAATGGCGTAGCGGAGCTCATATCTGAGTACACCATAGAGGGCAGGAAAGCCGCCGGCATACTCGCAGATGCGTACAGTCTGGCACTTCAGCGCGGTGAATCCCATGTAGTGATACGGAAGGAAGATATCCTTGAAGTCGCACAGGTCAGCCGTTTATATCAGTTCGTGACGAAGAAGGCATCGGATACATCGATACGTGGGCATGTATTTGGACTAGGCGTAGCGGGATTCCTCGGATCTGTCATCGAGATAGAGGCCGTCGCATTTACCGCACATGCCAAGGGGAAAGGTACGGTGCGCTTCAACGAAACTGCTGGCAGCATGGCAAAGGACTCTGTATTCAATGCCGCGTCCGTGCTGCGTAGATTGACAGGAAAGGACATCAGAGATTACGATATCCATATCAATGTCATAGGCGGTGGCAATATCGATGGACCGTCTGCAGGGACTGCGATACTTGCAGCAATCATGAGCGCAATCACGGGACGTAAGATACGTCAAGACACCGCTGTGACAGGAGAGATATCGTTGGAAGGACGCGTGCGCCCAGTCGGCGGTGTAGTCGAGAAAGCATATGGTGCACGTCAGGCTGGTATAAAGACATTGGTCATACCTCAGGAAAATGCGCATGACATCCCGGATGGATACCTCGGCCTTGACATACACCCTGTCGAGACGGCAAAAGAGGCATTCGGATATATCTTCGACGATGACGCACCAACAGATCATCCCGTGACACCAGCATCCGCTAATGAGGAGGAACACCGCAATGGCAGCGAATGAACGGCGCATACCACCGCAGAATATCGAGGCAGAAAAAGCTGTGCTGGGAGCCATGCTCATAAAGAAAGAAGCGGTAGCTGAAGTCGTAGAGCTCCTCGTGCCGGATGATTTCTACACTAAAGCACATGGCACCATATACCAGGCCATGATAGACCTATTCAGCAGGAATGAAGCGGTTGACCTGATCACGGTAACGGAAGAGCTGAGGAAAAATGACAAGCTCGATACGGTCGGCGGCATTTCCTATATCACAGGGCTTGCTAATACGGTGCCTACGGCAGCGAATGTAGTCTATCATTCCAAGATCGTACAGGAGAAATCCCAGCTTAGGCATCTTATAGATGCGGCGACAACAATCTCTACGGAGGCATATGAAGACTCTGATGAAGTAGAGTCGATTATGGACGACGCGGAGAAGAAAATACTTGCCGTTGCGTCCAGGCAGCATAGTGGTTCTTTCGAGCCGATGAAGTCGATCGTGATGCGTACATTCGACAAGATCGAAACGGTCTACGAGTCAAAGGGCAAGATGACAGGGCTTTCGACAGGATTCACGGATCTAGATAAGCTGACAAGCGGCCTGCAGAACTCAGACTTGATACTCGTGGCGGCTCGCCCATCAATGGGAAAGACGGCATTCACGCTTAATATAGCGAGCTATGTCGCGATACATGAGAAGAAACCAGTAGCATTCTTTTCACTTGAGATGTCTAAAGAGCAGCTCGTACAGCGTATGCTCTGCTCAGAGGGTGGCGTAGACTCACAACGCCTTCGCGTAGGAGACCTCGACGATAAAGAGTGGGCAATGCTCATAAATGCCGCGGGGCGTGTAAGCGCGGCACCGCTCTACATAGATGATACAGCGGGTATCACGGCTATGGAGCTGCGCTCTAAGGCGCGCCGGTTGAAGGCAGAGCAGGGCCTCTCACTGATAGTCATAGACTATATCCAGCTCATGCAGGGTAGGCCATCTAAAAACGGTGACAACCGTCAGCAGGAAATATCGGAAATATCTCGTTCACTCAAGGCTCTTGCGCGCGAACTCGACGTTCCAGTCGTTGCACTCAGCCAGCTTTCAAGAGGAGTAGAATCCAGGCAGGTCAAGAAACCGATGCTTTCAGACCTCAGAGAGTCCGGCTCTCTTGAGCAGGATGCTGATATAGTCATGTTCCTGTATCGCGAAGATTATTATGATAAAGATACAGAGAACAAGAATATCACTGATGTAATCATAGCCAAGCATCGTAACGGCCCCGTCGATACGATACAGCTATTCTTCCAGAAGGAATTCACCAAATTTGAAAATCTGTCACGTATGAAGTGACATCGGCATATGCTGCAGTAATGCAGCATTTTTTATAGGTATATATACTGCAATAA
>OMZT01000101.1 GCA_900315615.1 uncultured Veillonellaceae bacterium
CAATCAATGAGGCCAGTGTCAGCGCAACGGAGGAAGTGTATACGAATCGGGCGGTCCTTCATCATTCGATGCCGTTACCGGACATCATTACCTATCTGCAGAATGAAACGAATTTGACGCGTAAATCCATTGTAGAGGTGCTGACCCGATCCAGTAAGCTGAATCTTTTTTATCGGAACCCGCAGGCCTTTATGGATGGTGTGGCGAAAATCATGCGAGATGTCATGCAGGAGACCATTATCGATGGCATCAAGTATACGAAAATCGGTGAGGATGCTTATTATGCTCAGGAACTTTTCGAAAAAGAGGAACTGACCGGTTACTTAGAAAGCAATCTGCTAGCTAGCCAGAAAACGCCGTACGATTATGTCGTCTACGATAGTGACAACGAGAAACATTTTGCGCAGTCATTTGAAAAAAATCCGTATATCAAGCTGTACGCAAAATTGCCAGACTGGTTCAAGATCGATACGCCGCTTGGCTCGTATAATCCAGACTGGGCTGTCGTCGTTGGTACGGATGAAGGAGAGAAACGTCTCTATCTCGTTGTTGAGACGAAGGGAGATATCTCCGCGAATAAACTAAGACCGACAGAAAGTGCGAAAATCCGCTGCGGGGAAGCACACTTTGCAGCACTAGGGCAGCAGGTTACATTCGAGAAGGCCAGCGACTACCATAAACTGATGGAGAAAGTCGGAGAGGAGGAAGACGCATGAAAGCAGGAAACTTTCTTTTGCTTAGAGATTTTATGGGCGCTAATAAGGTCATTTTCCAAATACCAGTATATCAACGTAATTATGATTGGTCGGAAGAAAACTGCAAGCGCCTCCTTGGCGATATCAAGAAAATTATCGGACGATCATACACTGGCAATAATCTTGCCATTAAGCGATGATGAAGGGATGTAAAACTTAGCTTCCAGGAAGGTGAGGGATTTGATGGAACAAAACGTAAAAAACTATCGTGTGCAGCCTACAGAGCTATTTCATGTCATGGCTGCATATGATGCTGGTGATCCTAAACGCATACAGCATTTTACCAAGGTTTGGACATTCGCCCGACTTATAGGTCTAGGAGAAAATCTTGATATGAAGACGCAGGAAATCCTTGAGACTGCTGCTATTCTTCACGATATAGGCATTCATCTGTCAGAAGAAAAATATGGTGATGCGCTTGGGAAACATCAGGAAGAGCTAGGCCCAGCAGAGGCTCGAAAAATGCTGGATTCTTTATCATATCCTAAAGATATGATTGACAGGGTATGCTTCCTTATTGGGCATCATCATTCCTATGATTCCATTTCCAGTGCCGACTATCAGATCCTTGTAGAAGCTGATTTCCTTGTAAATATATATGAGGATGGTCTTTCAGACAAGGCGGCGCGTAGCGCGTATGAGCGCATTTTCAAAACTAAGACAGGAAAAGCTATGTGGAAAACGATGTATACATCCAGGTAGCGATGGATATTTTAGAAGAGTATCATGCACATGATGTCATGACGGGTATATCGCGAGGCATATCTCACCGCAAAAAAACACCTGCCCCAAAATGTGGAGCAGGTATTTTTGTAGCCCACTTGACTGGTAGCACACGACAGTGAGGCGCAAGGCGTATCCGCTTTACCTGTGGCTATGATAATGTCTGCGGCTTTGGCGCGAGATACGCCTGATGAAGGCACGCTCTTCTTTACTTTGTGTTATAGAGACGAGTTTACGTGCAAAGCTTATAAGTCCATGCGAAATATCCGTACGAAGATACCTCTTATCTAGTCCAGTATTTATATTTAATCGAAATCTGTCCAGTGCATCAGCGTCTTTTAATATGCAATATATATTTATTCCTCCAGGGAACATGGAAACATGTGGAAGACCATCAATATCATCATGGTCATGCCATGCCATAGCCTCTGCTGCTCGTCCATCGAAAACGATATGTGCAGGTGCATGGGAGAATGGCGAAGTATATGCTTTATAGTATTCTGCCGCCCGCGCTCCATGCCCTACATCAAAGCTGTTATCCTTTCGTCTTGTGTCATGGAAGATTGATGCCATGGCGACAGCATCTATATCGCGCTCTGTGAGATTCATCCCATAGGACATTATGAGTGCGTGCATGAGTACGCGTGAAGCATGGTTCCTTGTATGTACAGGGTCTGCTTTCAGTGAGAAATCGACGTCGTTCAACAGGATACGGAGCCAATAAGAATATTTATATTTTATTTCTGGATTTGTTTTTATAGGAACGATATCTAGGACAGCTGGAAGATTTTCTACCTTTATGATTTCATTAGCGCTTCCATTTTTCATATACATCTGCACCACCTCCCTTGATGATACAGTTCGACATATGCGAATGAAAGTCCTATGATAAATGATACTTATGTAGATATAAAAATTAGAAATTTTCATAGGAAGCTGGAAACTTTTGTAGAATATGTATATAAATAACAAGAATGTCCGGGATTGGACATCCTTGTTCTGCAATGAAAGTGTAATTTGCACTTATTATAGAGGGGGGAAAGATTATGAAGGTCAGGCAGAAGTCAATCATTGAATTTGATGTTATTCTCGTTATCGTTTGTCTCGTACTCGGCGTGCTCAGCTATTATAATGCGAGTAATGGATTTGATACTGCATTAAAGAATAAGGCTGCAACCGATATGAAGCAGGTGTCAGAGATACTTGATCTGAAGTATCCTGGTAGCTGGAATGTCACAGATGGCAGTTTGTACAAGGGCACTCAGAAGATGGACGGCAGTATGGAGACTGTCGATCAGCTCGGGCAGCTCTGCGGTAACAATGTCACTGTATTCAATGGTGATATGCGTGTAGCAACGACATTTAAGGATGAGTCGGGCAAGCGTGCTGTCGGCACTAAGGCATCTGAAGAGGTGATTCAGAAGGTCTTAAAGGGAGGCTCGGATTATCTTGGAATGGCAAATGTGTTGGGTCAGAAATATTTGAGTGCATATAAGCCAATCAAAGATGCGAATGGCCAGATCATAGGTATGCTTTATATGGGTATACCAACGGCAGAAATCGAATCTATTCAACATGAGTTTATCGGTAAGATATGTATCACGTCTATCATCCTGCTTATCTTGATAGGTGCTCTTGCATACATGGGTATAGGCAAGATTATGAAGCCACTTGAAAGGGTGACGGAGGCACTCAAGCGCACAGCCTCTGGTGATTTCCGTGAGTCTGGCATCGATTATCAGAGCCATGATGAGATCGGTGATCTGGCAAGGTCCCTGAACGAGATGCAAAATAGCGTCAGAAGGCTTCTTAAAGATGTATCAGAGTCTGCGCAGCAGGTCGCTGCGGCTAGTGAGGAGCTGACAGCAAGTGCATCAGAGGTTGCTAAGAGTGTAAAGGCTGTTGCAGGTGATACTGTTGGAATGGCG
>OMZT01000099.1 GCA_900315615.1 uncultured Veillonellaceae bacterium
GGAAGAAGACCTCGAGCCTGTCGTCACACCGGCATGAAGAGCAAAAAAACTTGCAATTACTACTATGGTGTGATACTATAATAAAGTATGCGGTCGTAGCTCAGCTGGATAGAGCATCTGCCTCCTAAGCAGGGGGTCGAGCGTTCGAATCGCTCCGATCGCACCAGAGCATTCAAGGCTTTCCGGTTTTGCCGGGAAGCCTTTTTTGGATTTGGTTCTTATTTTTGGTTCTTATGAGACGTGCCTTTTCGCCGTCTTTTGTTATATGTTCATGGTCAAACTGTCGTTTCGTGCAGATTTCGGTCATTTCATGCAGATTTCCCCTTTTTTCTTATTGTTTGGATATAATGAGTACAGAAGTTGAAACTAATGATTCAAGGAGGGGATGACATGAATATTAAGAAGTTCCTAGCACCTTTCATGGCAATGGCACTCGTATTCGCATTGGTTGTTGCATCAGGCTGTGGTACGGAGAAACCGAAAGTCGGTGCAGACAAGACAGCCATCGCGCTTACAGAGCTGAGCCTGACGGGTGAAGCGTCGACACCTAGCGATCTCGTGCTGAACAAGGGTGAAGCATAGAAGACGAAGAAGCAGACTACTGAGGGCTACACGAAGATGTTCCAGCAGTATATGCTCAGCGAGAAAGACGCGACAGAGATCAGTGAGTACTTGCTGAAGAGGATGAGGACGAACCTACATCCGACTGCGACGGTCAAGGATAAGGACTCTGAGACCCCAACGGTTGAGCTGAAGATTACACCGCTTGATATGGCTCAGTTCCAGGCAGTTGCAATGCAGGATCAGGACTATGTGGAGATGGTTCAGACTATCCAGCTGAGCAGGGCAAGTGGAATTGACCTTTCTACAAATAAAGAAATTACGGATGCAGTCAAGATAACGCTCAAGAAGGTCATCGAGAAGATTCCGGTAGCTCAGGAGAAGAAGATCACGGTTAAGTTCAAGATCGGCCAGACTGATGATAAGAAGGTCGCATGGACACCGGAGAACCCAGATCAGTTCTATAAAGATGTCGGCAATACCGTGCAGGCAAAGTGATATTTTTGAGATGGATGACATGATTGATATGATTGAAAGAAGGCAATGACTTATGGATAAGAAGAGTATGGTTGTGGCAATACTGTTATCGTTCTTTCTCGCAGCAGGTGGATTCTATGCGGCGGGTCTCAAGAAAGGGTTGATCCTTTTTATCGGCACAATCGTTGTGGCCTGGGCTTTGGCACAGGTCTCTCCATCGGCAGCGATTGTCGGTAACCTCATCGCTTGCTTCATCACCTATAAGTGGGTTCAGGAATACAATAATGGAGTTGACGGCGGAGGCGCTGAGGATTAAACTACTGATAAGTGAATATCTTCAGGCAGTATGAGAGACTGCTGGTATCCGGGGGCGCTGCCAATGAAATGCGCCCCCTTTTTGCTTTTAGAGGGGAGATTCCTATGAGGAGAGGAAGCGTGACCGCGACGAGGTGGTACAGGAAGATACTGATGATAACGGTGTGCTCAATCCTATGTATATTCCTGTGGGGCTGTGGCGGCGAGTCGACGAATGCGGCTGATGTGGGCGATGTGGGAGAGCCGACGTCAGGGCGCTGGGTCGTAGAGATATATTTCTGCGGATCTGACCTTGAGTCTAAGGCGGCGGCTGTGACGAATGATATTTCAGAAATGCTGGCAGCGCCGCCACCTGAAAACGTGACATTCGTGTTTCAGACGGGCGGGACGACGCAGTGGAATAACAATGTGATGTCACCGAACGAGATAGGCCGCTATATCTACGATAAAGATGGTATGAGGAAGCTTGAGGCACTGCCAGATGCGGATATGGGCAATGCCGACACGCTTTCGGATTTTGTGAGGTATGCACAGGATAATTTCCCGGCAGATCACCGCGTGCTCATCCTGTGGGATCATGGCGGCGGCACGTTGTTCGGTGCTTGTCAGGATGAACGCACAGGAAGCGTCATGGCTCTGAACCAGATACAGGATGCTATCGGACGCGTATACCAGAAGGACACGAGCAATCCTCCTTTTGATATTATCGGCTTTGATGCGTGCCTGATGGCTACGTATAGCACGGCTGGTACGTTTGAGGGGTATGGACATTATCTCGTGGCATCTCAGGAGACGGAGCCTGGTAACGGCTGGTACTATACGGGCATCGTCAAGGGGTTCAATGATGGCGTCGGCAGTGATCCGGCCGTCCTCGGAAAGGTGATCTGCGATTCATATATCGAGGGCTGTGAGCAGGTCGGTACGGCGCAGATGGCGACGCTTTCGATGACGGACCTTACCAAGATGCCGAGGCTGCGGAGTGCATATGAGAGCATGGGTGCCGAGGCAGTCGCGGCGTGCAAGCAGAATCCAAAGCAGTTCTTCGCGTCATATTGCCGCAAGGCGGAGAATACCTCCAACTACGGCGGCAATACGAAGAGCGCCGGATATACGAACATGATCGATCTCGGCGAGTTCGCGGATAATACCAGCGATATCCTGCCGAACACGTATAATGATGTGCGTGCCGCACTCGATGAAGCGGTCGTATACCATGTGGGCGGATTGTTCATGAGCTCATCGACAGGACTTTCGTGCTACTATCCGTATCTGGCAGATCCGAGCCTGCAGCAGAAGTTTGACGGCGTCATCGCGGGCGCACAGAACTACAAGGCGCTGTATGATTACCTCGTGACGGGTCATATGCCGGAGGTACCGCCACTGGCGTTCGATATCAAGGCACTTGAGGACTTGCCAGTGAATATCGATCAGGGCGGGTATGCTTACTGCCAGCTGAACAACCAGCAGATGGACAACCTGTCTGAGGTGCGCTGTGAGTTCATGTACTACGATGTCGCAGGGGATGTGCTTGTGGCATTCGGCAGCGATTCGAATGTGAACATGGACTGGCAGAGCGGGCTTTGCAAGGATAACTTCGATGGTACATGGCCTATGCTATGCGGTCACCTCATCTATATTGAAGTCATGAATGTAAATGATAATCGCGTAACGTATTTCGTCCCGATAAAGCTGAACGGTGATGAGACGAATATGATCGTCGCCTATGACTATAACAAGAATGAGTATCAGATACTCGGTACGCGTCACGAGATCACGGACGGCTTGGCCGACCGCAATCTCGTAAAGCTGAAGGCTGGCGATACCATCACAACGCGCCATCCTGTCGCAAGCATAAAGAGTGGCGGTGAAGATATGGTCATGGTAGATGGCGATACGTTCCAGCTGCCGGCTGGCTTCAGCGTCCAGGACAGCAAGGTGGATGATGGCAAATACGCATATATGTTTGAATTCGTCACACCAAAGGGTGACACGGCTCTGTCGAGTCTTGCAACCTATAGCGTGAAGGATGGTACCATCACTACGAGTACGGATGTACAGTGAAATCGAGCCTCCTCGTATGCTATAATATATGTGAGGGGGTGTTTGCTTGGATATCGGGGACAGGATATGCTTCAATCTTTTTTACTTGCTGCTGCTCGTGCCATTTAATTTCCTTTGGATAAGAGCGATGAAGCCATTTCAGCGTACAAAGCTAGAGCATTACTACATCTTTTATGTGATAAGCTTGATAAGCTTCCATGTGCTTGCCAATATGTGGAACTGGCCATATCCTTTGACGATATCTGGGCAGCAGACACTTTTGATCATGTGGATTCTCGTTTGGGTAGGGCTGGCTGTGATGACATTCGGGCACTTCTTCGCGCAGGTATTCATGATTGGTGTGCTCGCAGCGTTGATGCAGCTGATACTTGGCATACCAATGCTATTGAAGATGGTTCCAGAGCTTGATGCGGTGACCTACTATACATGGGGAACTGTATCGCTCATCGTGGTATGGAGCATCATATACAGGCGTTGCAGGGATTATCTGGAGGAGGTATTCGATATTCTATGCAGGTCTGCAAGTGAACGCATATGGCGGCTGGTATCTGTGCTGCCATTCTCGATCTTTGTTGTATCGGTGGCCTGTATCATACTCTATACCGATGGCAATATGCTAGAGCTGAAGACGTTCATAGTCCGTCCGTTAGCGTTTATCGGCGTGCTCGCCATGCTGCATATCATTGGACATATCGGTATGCTGATGGACAGCGGTATCATGACGGAGAACCTGCCCGCAGCACATGAATCCTATCAGCTTTATCAGAGACAGTTCGAGCGTGAGGCGATGGAGCTCAGGCGTGTCAGGATGCTGAGACATGATCTTAGGCATTATTGCCTGGAGCTGAGGTCGCTACTATCACGGCATGACTGGGATAGGTTCATCGCTATCGTAGACGAATGCGGAAAGCGGGTAGAGATAGGGGGACGTGGACATGAGTGATCATATCATGAGCAATATCTCGATGATCGCCTTGTCCTTGGCCCTTTTGACGGAGATAGCGGGATATAGGTTCTTCAGGTATTACCCGTTCAGGAATCATCTGCGTATACCCATATGGGAGCTTGTCGTGCTCATGGGTATGGTGTTTTCTGTAGAGCTTTGGAGCGTGGGACAGGCTTCTTACCATGAGCGTCAGCTGTTCTTCTCGTTCTTTTCTGAGCTCTATATGACATTCGAGGTGATATATTTCCTGCTTTCAGTTGCAGTGATAAAGGTCAGCCTCGTCAGGCAGGCCTTCATGTTCTTCCCACTATGCGCATGGACGTTCATGGGAATCAGCGTCGCCAGGCTCTTTGAAAGAGAGTTCCATACTTTGCTGGGACTTCCTGAATGGGTGCTTTTTGCCGCGATGCTTCTTCTGGTGCTGATCATATTCGTCTGGCCGGCATTCGTTTTCTGCAGGCGTATAGAGCCGTATCTGCTTCAGCGTAAGCCGATGGCTGAGGTCGTATGGCGTTGGGGCTGGGTGCCTGCGATGTCATTTCTCGTCGTCAATATCGTGTATGCGAGGCACCAGATCAATGGTGTGACTGTCGAGTGGCTTCAGCATGGCATGGCGTTTGGACGGACGATAGGGTTCATCGCGATTATATTTTATGTGTATATCTGCTTGCGCGCCTTTGAGATATGGCATCAAAAGACGATGAGCCTGCAGCAGAGCCGGTTCGCGGCAGAGGCGATAAATGCACGTGCCGAGCAGCAATATCAGGCGGATCTCATGGATGAAAGGACCAGGAAGATCATAGATGGCATAGGCTGGTGGCTCAAGAGGCTGCGTGAGGCTGGTGAGGCAAGGGATGAACAACGTGCCGAGAAATACCTCGCGCAGGAGGAGCGAAGGCTTGAAGAGGCTGTCGTGCCTGAGCATCTTACACGGCAGGAAATCGTAGATACATTGCTGCGCTATGGATTGGGCGCCGCAAGGGATGCTGATATACGCGCCGAGATGTCGGTTCATCTCGAACGTAAAATCGCTCTTTCGGATACGGATATATGTGCTCTCTTCGGTAATGTACTGGAGAATGCCGTCCACGCATGTCAGAAGCTGCCACGCCCTCAGCGTTGGATGTCGATACATATCAATGAGCTGGGCGGGTGTGTAGTAGTGGCTATGGATAATAGCTGTGATGATGAGACGGTGCATGAGCGGGCGGGTATATTCTACTCTGATGAGGACGGCAGCTTGCTGCCGGGCATAGGTACCGCCAGCATGCGCGAGATTGTAGAGCGTGCGGACGGCAGGATAGACTTTATGCACGGCAACGGGCAGTTTTCCGTGTCGATGATGCTTCCTGTAGAGGACGAAGATAGTGATAGGCGCTGACGGGTGGTGAGGTGCAGTATGGGGTACAAGCTGAAGATCATGTTGCTCGATGATGAGCGGCCTGAGCTGGAGCGTGAGAGCGCGATGATACAGGCATATCTTTTTGAGAATGAGCAGGATATATATGAGCTGCACACGTTCCTCGATGCGGATGCGTGCTGGGAGGAGTTTTTGAGAGAGCCTGCAGATATAGTCTTCCTTGACATATATATGAAGGATCGTCCGCTCGGCATAGAGATCGGGCGCAGGATGCGCAAGTCCCATCCCGGAGTGGTCATCGTATTCCTCACTGCAAGTCCTGACTTTGCATTGGAAGGCTTTCAGATCAATGCGGTCAACTATTGCTTAAAGCCCGTCACAGTGGACAATATCCGTGACAGCTTTGAACGTTCAAAGTCCGTCCTGCCGCAGCGTCAGCGTGGCATGCAGCTCATGCTGAAGGATGGCGAGGAAGCGGCTGTACGGCTTTCTGATATAGTCTACTTAGAGGCGAGCGGGCACAGGGCACTGGTACATGTGATCGGCACACATGAGCCATATGAGACGCGCATCTCTCTCGGTGGACTGATGGAGAAGCTCGGAGAGGATCAGCGTTTTCTGCGGCTGAACCGCTCCTTTGCCGTCAATATGGAGCATATAGCGTCGTTTACGAGACAGTCGGTGAAGCTGACGAATGGAGAGACTATCACTGTGAGCCGCATTACGAAAGACATACGCGATACGTATGCGGAGTTCGTATACAAGAGAGTGCGTGACATGTGAGTGTCATAGGTGATTGGAGGTCATGATATGGAAAATGCTATACCACTAGAAAAGAAGGTTATTGCAGCTATTGCACATGCAGGCTGGATGGTGGGCATAGGCTATTTGTGGGTAGCGCTTTTGATATGGATCATCTTCGGCAAGGATGATTTCGTTCGCCGCCATGCAAAGCAGGCGTTTGCGGCTCAGATGTTCTTTCTCATAGCGACTATCGTCTTCGCGGGAGGTGCAGCGGCGGCTGGCTCGGAGATAGCGTGTGCGGTTTTTCTCGTGATCCTGATTGTCGGATGGATGGCA
>OMZT01000100.1 GCA_900315615.1 uncultured Veillonellaceae bacterium
ATGATCGACAAGCTGGCAGCAGAGTTCAGCGATGAGCTCAACAACCTCGGCGTTCGCGTATCCAACCTCGAGAAGAAGATGGACAACATCTACTGGCATGGCTGGCTGCGTTACCACTGGTCCGGCCAGAAGGATGAGGGCACGAAGCGTAACAGCAAGCACCTCCTCCGTCTCCGTCTCCAGCCGGAAGCTACGGTCAATGACCACTGGATGGTTCGCAGCGTTCTCGATATCAACAAAGAGAACACTCATCTGTCCCATGATGGTGAGACGATCGATGGCAATGGCACGACGGTTGGCTCTGATAAGGACTCCAGCTTCAAGGTATTCGCTATGTATGTCAGCGGCAAGTATGGTCATACCACCTATGACCTCGGCCGTATGCAGATGTACACCGAGCAGGGCCTCGTTGCAGATAGCCGTTATACCGGTGCAAAGATCTCCTATGCAAAGGATAAGTTCGATGCATATCTGATGCTCGGCCGTAAGAGCAACAAGGTTGCTAACAACATCTTCGGCAACAACGCTAACGACAAGAACTGGAACCGTCATGGCGACCTCTTCGGTGGCGAGATGCGTTATAAGTTCAGCCCGACCTTCACCGGCCGTCTTGGCTACTACTACTGGAAAGACAAGAACATGAAGAGCCTTACTTCTTATAAGGGCGATGGCTCCACATACGGCGATGACAACTTCTCCCTCTGGGAAGTTGCAGGTACCTACAACCTGACCCCGGCTCTGTCCCTGAACGCAATCTACGTTGGCAACACTTCCGGCAGTGCTGATAGCGATCTCGATCATTCCTATCGTTTCCGCCTGAAGTACGGCAACACGAACGTTAAGCAGAAGGGCTCCTATGACATCTATGCTGCATACAGCTACCTCGGCAACTACGCTGAGATCGGCAACACCTACAGCGCTGCAGTTTATGGCGCAAAGGGCATCGATGTCGGTGCTGAGTGGGCTATCATGCACAACGTCCTCTTCCGTGCTGGTTACTTCGATGGTGAGTACATCAACAAGAACTACAAGGGCGGCAAGGATGTAAACAAGCTGTTCTTCCGTGCACAGATCCACTATTAATAAGATTGCTTATAGCAACCCTATAAGATATCACATAAAATAATAATGGGATAGTCCATATCCTTCCTGCTGGCATTGCTGAAGCCCCCGAGGGAAACATCTGGTTAATAAAGCATTAGTCAGTGTGCCCTCGTGTTTGAGGCTGATGCAATGCCAGTAGTGGATTATGGACAGATTTTTGAGGGAGTGAAACACAGATGGAGAAGATTTTGGACAAGAAGTTTGGCCGTAGGGGTTTCCTTAAGGCCGCAGCAGCAGGTGTAGCAGCAGCAGCTTTGGCTCCGTCGATCCTTGGCGATATGCGCCATGCACATGCAGAGGTTCGCAACTTCCCAGTGAAGAGCGCTACCTGGAGCGAAGTCAAGAAGATGACCCCGCAGCAGATGGCAGAAAGCACCAAGCTGTATCAGCCATGCTTTGACTACCTGATGGATAAGGCTAAGAACCTGAAGGATTCCAATCTCCGTAAGATCGCTGTTGATGGCCTGAAGAACCCTGTATCAAGAGTTCTGGAGCGCGTTCCGAGCAAGAGCGACAAGCAGAAGGTCTACAACAAGCTCCTCGATGCAGGCTACATCAAGAGCAGCGATACCCTTGAGGGTGTATTCCCACCGGATAAGGGTGTTGGCAAGGCTCCTGCAAGCTTCGAGGCAGCTCCTGGCGGCGGCTGGGGCGGTCATCATGCATATCCGGGAGGACTTTCTGAGCATGTCGCTACTGACCTGCAGACCGCTCTGGCTATCGAGGAGATTCATCAGCAGGCATATGGCTACAGCAAGGACGTTGAGACGCTGACTGCAGCTATTCTTCTCCATGATAACACGAAGCCTTGGATCTTCCAGTGGAAGAAGGACAACTCCCTCCTCCCAGAGACCAAGATCGCTGGCACCGGCTGCCATCATGTACAGGCAATTGCTGATGTGATGTATCGTGGACTCGATCCTAAGCTGGTTGTGGCTCTGGCTGATTCCCATACGCCACCTCGTCCGGGCAAGGAAGAGGCTCAGGTTGTTGGCTGGATCAAGGCAGCAGCTATCATCGCTGGTGTTGATGCTTCCAAGTACCTCGGACCTACGGGTGAGACGATTCCTCTGCCGCGTCGTGCAGAAGGCTTCCTCGTCAACCTCGGTGATGGCGACTGGGTACTGACTGGTCCTGTCAACGTTGCTACGAACGACGTTCTGAAGAAGATCGCTAAGAAGGTCTACAAGATGAGCGATAAGGATCTTTCAGGCAAGCCGTTCTTCACACTGCGTGACTATCTGTTCTCGCAGCGTTCCGATATGGCTCTGTTCCAGATCTGGTGTGATCAGGGCGAGGATGCGCTCGAGGCTGAGGTCAAGAAGATCGTTAAGCCGGAGTAATCACTTAGCCTAGATTTTAGAGTGACTCTTAGAGAGTACCATGCTATTCAGCATGGTACTCTTTTTATTATTCGCGCATCATGGTATAATATCGCAGATGAATTTCTTGCATGAGATGGATGCGCAGGTGATATATATGAAGATAGCTGCTTTGCAGATGGATATAATAGAGAATGACAGGGAAGCTAATGTTGTCACAATGTGCCGTATGATGGCAGAGGCAGCTGAGAGCCGTCCCGATATGATAGTATTGCCAGAGCTGTGGGATGTGGGATTTTACCCGGAGGATGTCACGGCAGCAGCCGATCCGGATGGGAAGTATGCACGTACACTGCTGTCGGAGCTTGCGGCAAAGTATCAGGTGAACATCGTAGGCGGCTCGATCGCGAATCTTATCGGCAGGTATGCCTATAATACGAGCTATGTATTTGATCGCACGGGGCATCTGGTATCGACATACCATAAGACACATTTGTTCGGCGGAGAGGCAGATACGTTTGCGGCAGGAGACAGCATGGTGATGTATGAGCTGGATGGTGTGCGCTGCGCTACGATCATATGCTATGATGTCAGATTCCCTGAGATGGTAAGGACGCTTGCCGTATCGGGCGTGAAGATCCTTTTCGTACCGGCAGCATGGCCTGTGCAGAGAATGCTCCACTGGGAGACGCTCACGAGAGCGCGTGCCATAGAGAACCAGATGTTCGTAGTTGCGGTGAATGGGATCGGAAGCTTTTCAGATGGTATCACGCTCGGTGGCATGTCGCGTGTGATAGACCCCTGGGGCGAGGTGCTGTCATCGGCAAGTAACGAGCGAGGTATCATTACGGCGAATCTGAGACCTGGTATATTGGAGGAAATACGCAGCAGTATCCATATATACGATGATCGGCGTCCAGAAATATATAGCAGGCAGATACGCCATGATGGTCTCAGTGTAGCGGACCCGTGATATGGCATTCTTTCTTTTTGACAGAATCTGTGATATACTTGTTCGGGACAGCTGGTGATGTATATGATGATTCATCGGCTGGTAGAAATGTGTTTTGACGGGTGTTTGTACCCATTAGATCTAGAAAGAAAAGGTGCATGAGTTTGAGTAATCTCGAGGTAGGTATCGTCGGACTGCCGAACGTCGGTAAGTCCACGCTTTTCAATGCGATAACGAAGGCCGGAGCGGAGGCTGCAAATTATCCGTTCTGCACGATAGAGCCGAATGTCGGTGTCGTTGCTGTGCCGGACGGACGGCTTGAGGTGCTCCATGAGATGTACAAGTCCAAGAAGACGACGCCTGCGTCCGTGCGTTTCGTTGATATCGCGGGCCTCGTTAAGGGTGCGTCAAAGGGCGAGGGCCTCGGTAATAAGTTCCTCGAGCATATACGCCAGGTCGATGCTGTCGCGCATGTCGTACGCTGCTTTGAGGATTCGGATATCACGCATGTCGAGGGCTCTATCGATCCTGTACGCGATATCGATATCATCACGACTGAGCTGTGCCTTGCTGATTTGGATATCATCGAAAAGCGCATAATGAAGCTCGCGCGTATCGCTAAGAGCGGCAGCAAGGAAGCACGCGTAGAGGACGAGATCTGCAGGCGTATAAAGGCTGAGCTCGAGGAGGGTCATCCAGCGCGCACGATGGAGCTCACGGAAGATGAGCTGGATATGATCAAAGAGCTGAACCTCCTGACGCTGAAGCCGGTGCTCTACGTGGCGAACGTATCAGAGGACGAGGCAGCGACTGCCGATACGGATAACGTATACGTGCAGCAGGTGAAGGAGTATGCAGCAAAGGAAGGCTCAGAGGTCGTTACCATCTCGGCGAAGGTCGAGGAGGAAATCGCTGAGCTCGACGATGATGAAGCGGCAGAGTTCCTTGAGACGATGGGGCTCAGTGAGAGCGGTCTCGATAGACTCATCAAGGCGGCGTTCAAGCTCCTGGGACTCCTGACGTTCCTTACGGCGGGACCTGATGAGGTACGCGCCTGGACCATCACAGAGGGCACCGTGGCACCGAAGGCGGCCGGCAAGATACATTCTGATATCGAGCGTGGCTTCATACGCGCAGAGATTGTGAACTACGACGACCTTGTGGAGTGCGGCAGCGTGAATGCTGCACGTGAGAAGGGCCTTGTGCGCGTAGAGGGCAAAGATTATGTCATGAAGGACGGAGACGTAACGTATTTCCGCTTCAATGTTTGATAGATATGAGCTGTCGCTTTTGCGGCAGCTTTTTTTGAAAGGGGGATAGGCTATGCTGGACAGGGAGTGCACGCCCGGTGATGTCGTGCGCATGAAGAAGCCGCACCCGTGTGGCAGTGACCTATGGGAGGTCACGCGTACGGGAATGGATATCGGGATAAAGTGCCGTGGCTGCGGTCATTTCGTCATGATGCCAAGGAGAAAGTTCATGAAGATGGCAAAGGAGATCGTGACGGAGAAATAATATGATCGTACGTATCATCGGTTACCGAATCGGCACGCTTTTTCTGAGATAATCAGGGTGTAGGCGGCGTGATGCCGCTTAGGATTGTGGTTGATCAATGGTTTTGATAGAGGAGGAGACGCTATGGAGAACAAGATGTTTTGCTTTCAGTGTCAGGAGACGGCTAAGTGTCAGGGATGTACGATCGTTGGTGTGTGCGGCAAGAAGCCGGAGGTCGCTCTTATGCAGGATCTGCTCGTGTATGCGACCAAAGGATTGGCAGCAGTGGCGTATGAGCTGAACGAAGAGGGCGCAGAGGTGCCTATGGCGCTGGATCGTCTCGTATGTGCAAACCTGTTTGCGACGATTACGAATGCGAATTTCGACCTTGAGGCTATCACCTCACGTGTGGAGGATACGCTTCGCGCTTCTTCGAGCCTTGTCGAACAGGTGAAAGACAAGTCCAAGCTGCCTGCTGCGGCTCTGTGGAACGATAAGAGGGAGAACTTTGCTACAAAGGCTGCGTCAGATGAGGTCGGCGTGCTCTCTACGAAGGACGAGGACAAGAGGAGTCTGCGCGAGCTGATCACATACGGCCTGAAGGGGCTGGCTGCGTATCTTCATCATGCGTCCGTGTTGGGCTATGAGGATGCGGATATATATGCGTTCATGGAGGAAGGGCTCACGAAGCTCTTGGATGACAGCCTCGATGTGAATGAGCTCGTCGCGTTGACGCTCAAGACCGGCGACTTCGGCGTGAAGGGCATGGCACTCCTCGATAAGGCTAATACCGAGACGTACGGCAATCCTGAGATCACGAAGGTTGATCTCGGCGTGCGCAAGAATCCTGGTATCCTCGTGTCCGGGCATGACCTGAAGGATCTCGAGCAGCTGCTGGAGCAGACGCAAGGCAGTGGTGTAGATGTCTACACACATGGCGAGATGCTTGCCGCACATTACTATCCGAAGTTCAAGAAGTATGAAAACTTCGCTGGCAATTACGGTAACGCTTGGTGGAAGCAGAAGGAGGAGTTCGAGGCGTTCGCGGGTCCGGTGCTCATGACGACAAACTGTATCGTTCCGCCGAATGACAGCTATAAGGACAGGCTCTGGACGACTGGTGCGACGGGCTATCCGGGGTGCAGGAAGATCACCGCTGATGAGAAGGGCAGGAAGGACTTTTCTGCAATCATCGCGCAGGCTAAGAAATGCCAGCCTCCTAAGGAGCTTGAGAAGGGTGAGATCGTCGGTGGATTTGCACATGAGCAGGTGTTTGCACTGGCGGATAAGGTCGTTGAGGCTGTTAAGAGCGGCGCAATAAAGAAGTTCGTCGTGATGGCTGGCTGCGATGGCCGCCAGAAGAGCCGCGAGTACTATGCGGAGTTTGCTAAGGCGCTGCCGAAGGATACGGTCATCTTGACCGCTGGCTGTGCGAAGTACAAGTACATCAAGCTGGGGCTCGGTGATATCGGCGGCATACCGCGTGTGCTTGACGCAGGACAGTGTAATGATTCGTATAGCCTGGCACTCATTGCATTGAAGCTGAAGGAAGTGTTTGGGCTGGACGATGTGAACGAGCTGCCGATCGTCTATAACATCGCATGGTACGAGCAGAAGGCGGTCATCGTGCTCTTGGCACTCCTGGCACTCGGCGTGAAGAACATCCATCTAGGACCGACGCTTCCAGCATTCCTTTCCCCGAACGTCGCGAAACTTCTCGTTGAGAACTTCGGCATCGGTACGATTTCGACGGTAGAGGATGATATAAAGTCCATGATAGGCTGATCAAAAAAGGCTTCTCCCATAATTGTAGGCAGCCTCGTAGAAAATAGAAACCACTTGCATATTTCCGCTAAAGTAGGAATGTGCAAGTGGTTTCTGCTTCTACTTTAGTCAAGATTTTCTGCGAGGTCAGCCAAACGGCTGTAAAGAATATCAACCTGCGTGAGCGTCCTGACGGAACGAAATGCTTCTTGGTTGGTTAGCTGAACGTTCTTGTCACTGTGCTGTACCGTAAATGTCGTGAAATACCGAGGCGTGTTTTGTACGACGGCGAATTTGTCGTTTTCGACAGAGCTTAAATCGAATTTATCAAAGGCCGGGGTTGCTTTCAGACACGTGGCACATATAGCATATTTGGCGAGATTCATGTCTGTGATCTCGCCGTTTTTTTATGCTCAGCCAGTTGAGCGTGGTGGTTACTCTGGCGTCGTACTAGCGAGCGCTCTGCGCCAAAGCGCCAAAGCATGACTGCTTGTCAGCGCATCAAGTAGCCCCACTGATATCTCCATGTATAATAACTTTTGTCAATGATGTTTTTTGCACTAAATAGCCTCCTTCAACTATAACAAAGACCCTGTTTCTGGCACTTCGACGTTATACGAAATGACGAAACAGGGGTCATACGATTTCTCGTGTGGTCATTGTAGCAACTTGCTGTTAGATGGGAATTAAATTTAGCCACATAGTTTGGCAAAGCGGTTGGTAAGGTTCTGCGCGGCGAGATTAAATGTCGGGGTTGTGCTTTATTCTTGACAGAAATACATATTAGGCCTATAATGAAATTTATAAGGAAATGAATTATTTATTTATCACTTACCATTTGGGTAATATTTAGGGAGGCGAGAACATGTCGGTGGAATGTGCTGCAACTGCTCCTGTTCATCCTGGAAGGATTTTGATAAACGAACTGGAAAAACTAGGTATGTCCCAAAAGGAACTTGCCGTTCGTACAGGTGTGACAGAAAAACATGTGAGCACTATTATTACTGGCAAAAAAAATATCTCCGCAACTTTTGCCAAGAAACTGGAATATGCCTTGGGAATTTCAGCTTCTAAATGGATGGATTTACAGGCGGATTACGATCGTAGACTTATAGAACTAGAGGAAAAACACGGAATATCTTCGGAGGAATTAGGAATAACCAAGATACTGAAGGATGTTATCGGTGTGCTTTCCCAATATAAGTTGATTAAGACCGAGGTTAATGATGTGGATTTGGTATTGCAATTACGCAAACTAATGCGCGTTAATAATTTGACTGCGATACCAGATATTCCGTATAGCGCCGCTTATAGAGCGCAGGTACGTAATAATGTCCGAGTTGATGCCTATGTTTTGTATGCTTGGCAACGTCTTTGCGAAATTGTGACGGAACCCATAGCAGTCAAAGGACAGTTGAATCCTGGTTTGTTGCAATCACGTTTATCTGAAATCAAAGATACTATGTTCTTAGGTATTAACGATATAAGGAAAAGATTGACGAATATTTTTGCTGAATGTGGTATTGCCTTTGCCATAGTCCACAATTTTCAAGGTGCGCCGGTCCAAGGATTCATTAAGCAAACTGTTCAAGGAAAGACGATTTTATGCCTCACTTTGCGACAGAAGCGTGCAGACACCTTTTGGTTTACGCTTTTCCACGAAATAGGGCATCTGTTAAAAGGTGATGCAAGTACCCGTTTCGTGGATTTTAAATCTGTCAAGAGCGAGCAGGAAGCTCAGGCTGATAGTTTCGCACGTGACGTTCTTATACAGCCCAAGGCTTATCGAGAATTTATTAGGCAACGTGATTACTCTTTTGCAGCAATTAAAAAATTTGCACGGTCATTGAATGTTAAACCCTTCGTGGTAGTAGGTAGACTTCAATCTGATGAACTGATTGATTGGACGGATTGTCAGGCCAGCATTGAATATTATGGCTGGGCTGCTCCATAATACAAAGAGCGCCCTCGATTGCAGTCGCGGGCGCCCATCCTGAGTATCTGTTACAACACTCCTTAGACAAGAATATTGTAACAGGTTCTCAGGATAATTCAAGGTTTTTATTCTGAGGAGAGGCCTGTTTTATAGAATCAGTCCTTTCTTTTAGATTTGCTTTTTTCTGAAAGGACTGATTTATGATGAAAAAAACTTAATTATCTGAAAACGGATGACGGACGAGTTAAGGTAGTGCCCAAAGATTTAAACAAGTTATTGAATCTTCGATATTTGAAATTGACCAATTTGACGCATTCGGCTGGACGGTTTAGTTTGCCTGCTTTGTATTGTCGCCCTCAGGTTTTACCAGATTTTCTAGCTCTATATAACGAGCCAGGATTGTATCATAAGACCCCTTTGACTTGCGTTTGTTTCTATCTGTATGATTATGTATTTGATGGCCAGAACGGGTTATATAATGCCATCTATTATAACAATGAAAAACAGTTGGCTGAGTTTAAGCAAAGATTTTCTGGTGTAAATTTTTTTACGACGCCTGACTATTCACAATTTGGCGATTTGGATGAAGCAGAAAATATTCATCGGCACAAGAAGGCTCGCGTTGTTGCGATTTGGTTAACGATGGAGCTGGGAGCCGTGGTTATTCCTCATATCACTTTTGCTAGTCTCTCAGATCTAGAATATTCTTTAGACGGTTTAGAGGAATGTAGTACAGTAGCATTCAGCACGAAAGGTTGCGTACAGAACCCTATGGAAAGGAATGTGCAGCGCTTAGCAATTCGGCGTATGGTAGACAGGTTGATTTTGGCAAATATAATTGTTTATGATGTTTGCGAAACAAACGATATTGTCGATGATTTGTTCGATTATGCCAGAGTGCATGGGGTGAATGTAGTTGTTCCGCATAATACGTTGAAGGATAGAAATGTTTTGAAAGGTCGTGTTCGTCATGCACGGCTCTAATAGCGGATTGGCTCATGGGACTGCGGGTTCACCACAGCAGACGCTGGGACAGGAAACATATAAAGCAAAGGCACAGGCAGCAGAGGCAGCCTTGGCACGAGAAAATTTTTTGCGTAAGGAACTTGTAAAAAGTTGCCCCATGAAAGTTCCCAAGAATGCAGGCATCAACCCACAACAAAAGAAGGGATATAAGCAGGTTAAATACACATGGAGTCGTGGGAAGTATAGATATGAGGCCAGATGGCATACTAGGACGCCTGGCGCGCCTAAAGAGCAGGGGACGACGTGGGTAATCACCAGACGAATACCGGGAATTGGATATGGACCACAGGCACGGCTAGCTGTTAAACATGTTTACGTTGGCAATGCACAAAGGAAAGGTCATTGGGTTACATGGGAGAGATGGCAGGCTGCTATAAGCGCCAACAAGAATGGCAAAGCTACTAAAAAGCAAAAGGAGATGCTAGAAAATGGACATTGGCCAGCTGGGGACAAAGTATTATGACGGTTACGAGGGCGAACCTTCGGTGGTGATTTCTATCAATGGTACAGAGTTTGAACCCATGGAGTTCTGGGAAGGCTACATGGAGGATTGGCTGCGTTATGCAGATTTGAGCGGTAGCGGCTGGAAAGGTTTTACCAGGGACCATGAGCAGGGGGAAGGCGCATGGGCTAATGCAGATGGTGTTAGCGGTGTAAACCCTGCGGAGTACCTTGCTGATTGTCAAGAATATGTTGGTAAGGCGTTTTCATATAAGGAAACGGCATTAGTTCTGAAAGATTTATGCCATTATTTGTCATATGCAGTTAATCATGATTTGACAGTTAACATCCGTGAAGACTGATTTTGTATAGTTATTAGAAGACGAGAAAGACAGAGCGTATTGTGACGCCACAGATTGGCGAGATTTTGAAGGCTTCTCCCATAATTGTAGGCAGCCTCGTAGAAAGTAGAAACCACTTGCATATTTCCGCTAAAGTAGGAACGTGCAAGTGGTTTCTGCTTCTACTTTAGTCAAGATTTTCTGCGAGGTCAGCCACTTTCTATGAATTACCAGGCTTTAGAAGCTATAGATTGTTTTTCACCCATATTTG
>OMZT01000098.1 GCA_900315615.1 uncultured Veillonellaceae bacterium
AGCCTGAGACCTGAGCGCGACCTCGACAGCAGTCGTGGCTTCAGTGGCGGTATCACGGCAAAATGGAATATATTCGACAGCGGTGTCACGAAGGCAAAGGTACGCGAGGCAGAGTCGGACCTTCGAACAGCCGGCCTCAATCTGAAGAAGTCGCGCGAGGATATAGACCTGTCTGTACGCCAGTCGTACTTCAACATGCGCGAGGCAGAGGAGAGGATGAACTCCACACAGCACGCGGTGAATGAGGCGCGCGAGGATTACAATATAGCGCGTGAAAGCTATAGGGCTGGAGAGGATATACTCCTTGATGTCATAGATGCACAGCTCGCGCTCAGCAAGGCAGAGCTGAACTATATCACGGCGCAGTATGATTATGCACGCTATAAAGCACAGGTCGAAAGCAATATGGGAGTACCGCTCACAGAAAGTGAGATGCGCGCAGCTGGTGCAAGCATCGCACGTGATGACCGTACGAATGATGAGATACTTAAAGGCGGGGTGAGACGCGCTGAAGCAACGGTTGACGCGTCTAAGGACGTCACATCCCAAAAAACGGTAGAGAAGGCTGTGAGCAACGTCACACCGGTCGATACATCTGCGACAGCTGTTGCAGACGAGGCGGCGGCAAATGGAGGTGCTCAGGGATGAAAGACTTCTGGACGGCACACAAAAAGAAAATCATAGCACTCATCGCTGTCGTAGTCATTGCAGCGGCGGGATTTGGTGGATACAAATACTACCAGGGCAAGCAGGAGGCGAAGAACCAGACGCAGGTGCAGACCGCGACGGTAAAGCGCGTGAGCCTAAAGTCTACTGTTTCTGCGACGGGGACTATCATGCCTGTCGACTCTGTCGAGGTTTCCTCAAAGATAACAGCGCGTATCAAGAAGGTTCTCGTGAAGGAGAATGATACGGTAAAGGCGGGTCAGACGGTCGCGATACTGGATGGCAAGAGCCTCGAGAACAAGAGAGATGAGGCACAGTTCAAGGTGACGAACACGCGCCTTGAGTACGAGCGCATCAGGCGTTTGCATGATATCGGTGCGAAGTCCGAGGCAGAGCTTGAGGACGCGGAGTTCGCATATAATACGGCGGAAAGTGCCCTGAAGGAAACAGAGTCAGATCTCGCTGAGACAGTCATCACAGCACCGATGGATGGTACAGTCGTAGGTGAGCCGAAAACTGCAGGCGCGATGGCAACGCAGGGCAGCGACAACCCGACCATCATCATGCGTATCGCAGACCTTTCCAAGAAGCAGATAAAGGCTCAGATAGACGAGACGGATATAGGAAACATCAAAGTCGGTCAGATGGCGACATTTACCGTAGATGCATATACAGGAAAGACATTTACAGCGCGCGTATCAAAGATTTCTCAGACAGATATCACGAACTCCTGGGATACGCAGAAATCATCAACCAGCTCATCATCGGCAAGCGTGATTTACTACTATGTGACACTCGATGTCGACGATCCTGAAGGCGTGCTGCTGCCTGCTATGACAGCCCGCGTAGATATCAATACGTCAGAGAATGACAATGCACTAGCCGTGCCACTTGCAGCACTCAAGACGAACAATAATGGCTCATATGTCATCGTCGTGCATGAAGACGGTACGAAGGAGAACCGCTCTGTTGAGGTTGGCATTACGGGCGATGAATATGTAGAGATCCTTTCCGGCCTTGAGGAGGGCGAACAGGTATCAGAAGAGTATGTCGCCTCATCTCAGGCTGCTGCTACAAAGAAGAAGAATAACAGCCGGCGCGGCGGACCACCGATGTAAGGGGGCTGCATGATGGCTGAGAAGGACAAAGACCGCGAGGTCACCATAGAGCTTCGCGGCATAAAGAAAATTTACAAGATGGGAGATCAGGAGGTAGCGGCACTTGCGGGCATAGACCTCGATATACATAAAGGGGAATTTGCCGCACTCATGGGTCCATCCGGGTCTGGCAAATCTACGCTGATGAATATCCTTGGCTGCCTCGACCGCCCTACCACGGGCTCATACAAGCTTGATGGCTCAGAGGTATCACATCTTACAGATGATGAGCTGGCATATACGAGAAATCGCAAGATAGGGTTCGTGTTTCAGAACTTCAATCTTTTGTCGAAGCTCAGCGCTGTCGATAATGTCGCCTTGCCGCTACTTTATGCCGGTGTCGGTCGTAGCGAGCGCACGCAGCGTGCCATGCATTTCATCGAGGCTGTAGGGCTGGGACCGCGTGCAGATCATATGCCGAGTGAGCTTTCAGGCGGTCAGCGGCAGCGCGTCGCCATAGCGAGAGCACTGGCGAACGATCCGAAGATTATCATGGCAGATGAGCCGACGGGAAACCTCGATACCAAGTCTACGCATGAAATCATGGAGATATTTGAAGACCTGCATGCACAGGGGCGCACGATCATACTTGTAACACATGAGCCGGAGATTGCGGCGTGTGCGAGCAGGCAGCTTCTGGTGCGAGATGGTATCATCACGCGCGACGAAGGCAGAGGCGTGGTCATGGATATCGTCTGAGGAGGGAGAAAAATGCTTTTTTTTGAAAGCGTACAGATTGCATTGAAGGCAATCGTATCGAATAAGCTGCGATCCTTTCTCACCATGCTCGGCATTATCATAGGTGTTGCCGCGGTCATCTCCATGGTGTCTATAGGTATGGGCGTAAGGAGCAACGTACAGAGCTCTATCGCGAGTCTCGGCAGCAACATGCTTATCGTGACCCCGGGCGCGTCGAATACAAAAGGCGTCAGGGGAGCTGCAGGCTCCAGGAAAACGCTGAAGTATGAGGACGCTCAGGCGATAAAGAAGCACATAAAGAATATAGACTATGTGTCTCCAACGGTCAGCGCATCATACCAGATTGTCAATGGGCACCAAAACTGGAACTCATCTGTCATGGGTGTCACGCCGGAATACATGGGTATACAGTCGCTTGAAGTATCGGCAGGCTCCTTCATCACACAGGAGAACGTGGACAAGCGTGCGAGGGTGGCTGTCATAGGAACGACGGTCGCTACGAACCTGTTCGGTCAAGAAAATCCGATAGGAAAGAGCATACGAGTGAATAACCAGCCCTTCAGGGTAGTGGGACTACTCAAGAGCAAGGGGCAGTCATCCATGGGGCAGGATCAGGACGATACCGTTATCGTGCCTATCACGACGGCGATGAATCGATTGATGGCATTGACATATGTGCGTACAATCAACGTGCAGGTCTCAAGCCCAGATAAGATGGATCAGGTGGAGGACGAGATAGAGCAGCTGCTGAGGACGCGCCATAAGCTGAACGGTAAGGATGATGACTTCACCGTCAGGAACCTCACCAGCCTCATGGAAACGATGACGCAGACGACGACGATGATAACATTGCTCCTGGGATCGATTGCCGGCATATCACTGCTTGTGGGTGGTATAGGTATCATGAATATCATGATGGTGTCGGTTACGGAGAGGACTCGCGAGATCGGCATACGAAAGGCACTCGGGGCAACGTTCAGCAACATCATGCTGCAGTTCCTCATAGAGTCTATCACGGTCGGTGTCGTGGGCGGCGTTATCGGGATTTTCGTCGGCGTTGCCGGTGCGAAGGCGATAGCATATTTCGGCAACTTCACGACGGTTGTGACGGCACTGCCGATCATCGTGTCGTTCGCATTCTCGGTGGGTATAGGACTTTTCTTTGGCATATATCCGGCGCGCAAGGCGGCAAAGCTTGACCCGATTGAAGCGCTTAGATATGAATGAATAAAGGTATCTCATGCTGTCCGTCATATCACGGGCAGCATGTTCTTTCTTTTTATATATAAATAAAATCTATTAAAATATCCATAAATAATATTTTACATTTATGATTTATGGTGTTAATATATAACCATCAGATAGATAAACAATCCTTATGACAGAGAAAGGAACGATATATTATGGTTATCAGAAATCTTATGAACAACAGCGTTTTCGCATCGATCTACGATGGTATCCTCGGAAAGTATGCTGCCAGCCTCATGAACACGGCTTATGGCTGCACGGGCTATATAGCAAAGAAGGATGCTGAGCCATGCGACTGGAGCATTCTGGACGCTATCAGGAGATAATCCATAACACCTTCTTTTGTTCCCACACCCCATATGGTTTAGGTAAGGCGCCGCAGACCCTTTGCGGCGCCTTGCTTTTTTAGAGCTTCTTTATATATAGTGCGGCCTTATGCCATGCCAGCAGGCACTGGCTGCCGAGGACGATTGCCATTGCGATATACCGCATCCACAGGAACAGCATGAACACGCCGACCATAGACCCATAGGCTGCGCCCATCGTCGGTATCAGCAGCATGAGCCAGCTGTATATCAAGGTAGCAGCCAGCCAGAGCAGCGATACGATGAATGCGACAAGCAGGGAGTCTGTCCAGTGGGGCATGTAATGCATCGGCGCAAAGTGATAGAAGCAGCAGAGGAGCATGACGAGCGTCAGGAATGGTATGGTGTATTTGATGAGATCCCATATCATGAGGATGAATGGCGGTATGTTTAGCCAGTCATCAAGCGCGTATATGAGCGCATTACCGAATACGGGAAGACCCAGCGTGAAGATGAATGACACGACGAGACCGATAGTGAAGGCGTAGGATTTGGCCTTCAGCATGAGCCACGGGACGATTCCGCTGCTCTGATATGTCTCTATATCTGAGGCGCGCACGAGCACCTCTATACCTTGTGCCGATGTGTATAATGCGACGATGAGGCTGCCTAACATCCATATGGAGCTGCGCGCCGTGACGACGCGGCGTATATTGCCGTCGAGCATAGCGGATATATCTGCCGGGAGGCTGTGGACTACCTGCATGACATAGTCCAGCTGCGAGGCCATGCAGAACATGAGTATGTTCACGAAAAAGATGATGAATGGCGCAATGCCCATGATCATGTAATAGGCGGCCTCTGCTGACAGCTGGAAGCCGCTGCCACGGCTCCACAGCCTACGAAACATCCTCAAGAAGAGTATGAGCTTGCGCATGCCAGCACCTCCTTTTTCATGTCATTAGGTGAAATAAGGGCAGACAAAGCCTTGCGGCGCTGTCTGCCCTTTTTGTTATATCTCGGACTCGATCTCTTCGGCTAGTTTTGCAGCCTGTGCCTGAGTCATAAGCACTTTACCATGCTTCAGGTCGAGAAGACCTGCCTCTTTCAGCTTCTGTATGCTGCGGTTCACCGTCTTCACGCTCGTGCCTATCTCATCGGCAATGCGCTGGCGATCCTCCCTGATCAGGTGCGGGTCGTCAATCGTTTCCTGCATGATCGATACAAAATACGATTTGAGCTTCGCTTCGCCGGACAGGTACTTGACCATGCCCTGCTTATCCGATGAATCCCATCCTTTTTCGGCTATGATACGTGCGAGCAAAAGTCCGAGCGTAGCGTCCGACCTTATCCAGTCGATGAATATCCTTCTCGGCATGGAGATGACCGTACATTCGCTTATTGTCTCATTCGTAGAAGCGATCTCATTATGCTCTGAGAGTATCTCGTATTCGCCGATGATGTTCGGGGCAGCCATCTTTGCAAAGCTATAGCGATGTCCG
>OMZT01000097.1 GCA_900315615.1 uncultured Veillonellaceae bacterium
GATTTACGATATAATATATGTAGAAAAAGTGTATATCCTTGCAGATGACGAAAGGGGTGAATCATCATGATTACGATAGATAAGCTCAGCGCCATCCGGGCTGTACAAGCGATAGCACCAATACAGCCTGCCAGGCCAGCACGTAATGTCACCGAGGGGACATCCTCTCTCACATTTGCTACAATGCTGTCGAATGCCATGCGCGACGAACCACCGCCAAAGCATACGGACAGCATCACAGAGACACGCGGGAATCCACCCATATCTGCAATGTCTTATGAGGATGGCAGCAATCTCGATATAAGGATATGACAAAGGTGTATATGATCTTTTTAATCACGAAATCGATGAGTATATGTTCATCATATGCTTCACTCCAAACGGATACCGTTTAAATACCGTTCGCAATAATGCGGGCGGTATTTTTTCGCCTTCACTATTGATATGGCATCCTCATCATCTGCATATAGGCAAAAACCTGTTCCGTCACCGGAACAGGTAAAAATCACAGCTATTTACTTTTATTCCATAGGTCAACGAGCTCTGCTGCTGCTGCATATGGGTCATCAGCTCCAGCCACGGCCGACACGACAAAAAATCCTGCTGTTCCCGTCTTTGCAAGGCCTGGTATATCCTTTGCCTTCACGCCGCCGCCAACCACTACCGGCACCGGACTAATATGTGAAAGTTTCCTTACATCATCAAGGCTCCTAGTGATAGTGTTTCCATTCCTGTCACGCCCGCAGTCCGGCTTCGTCGCTGTCTCATGAAGCGGCCCTGCACCGAAATAATCTATAGGTGCCGTATCAGCGTGCTCCACATAATCGAAGAGCTCATCAGTACGCGCGGAAAGCCCCACGATTGAGTCCTCGCCAAGGTACTTGCGACATACATCTACGGGTATATCTGACTGTCCGACATGGATACCATCGACCTTTATACCGCCCTCACGCGCTGCAAGCACGACATCGAGCCTATCATCTACGAGTAATGCCACATCATCAGACTTTCCTGCCTCGGCAATCACTTCAGCAGCGTCACCGCATAACGATATCATCTCACGTGCAGAGGCGGTCTTAGAGCGCATCTGAAAGCAGGTGAAACCGGCCGATAACGCTGCCTCGACAATCTCCTTTACGGGTCTTCCATTTGTATTTTCCGGTCCAACGACAAGATAAGCTGATATATCCAGTTTATCTCTGATACTCATACGGCTCCTCTCCCTTCATCTTTTCCTATGATCTTGTCTACCTTTTCCGTCTTGGAATGCATCATATCCGTAAAACCAGGACGTATATCCGCTTTCAAGACGACCTCTGCACGTATGCCCTGGTCTGTGAGTACAGCCGTCGCCTCTTTTACCACGCGCATAACATCGTCCCATTCTCCCTCTATTTCGGTAAACATGGAATTTGTACGGTGTGGAAGCCCTGATTCGCGTATCACCCTAATAACACTTGCAACATACTCCGACATCTCTTCGCCCGTACCACACGGTGCGATTGCCACTGCGACTAATGTATTCATCATATTCACCTTAAGCCATATCGAACAGACTGCCAGCGACGTCATCAGGCGTCGATCTATACAATTCATCCAGGAAATGTACTTGGAAGCTTCCCGGCCCCTCACATGCTTTTTCTGCGCGCTGGCCTGCTATATTATATATATTTACCGCCGTCAGCGCCGCAATAAACGGCTCTGCAACGCATGCATATATAGCCATAACGCCACCAAGTGAACATCCCGCGCCAGTGATCATCGGAAAGAACTTCGACCCACCATGCGCAGTAACCTTATTTACGCCATCGGTCACGTAGTCATCTGCACCTGATACGGCCACCGCACCGCCTGTAAAGAGAGCCAGCGCGTCTGCTGCATCACGTGCATCCTCAACGGAATCCATCGAATCTACGCCTCGCACATTGGATTCTTGCACATCTGCAGCATTCCATAGTCCAGCAAGTGCGATGATCTCTGACGCGTTTCCACGGATGATTCCCGGGCGAAATGTCCCCATGCTCGTCAAGAGCTCTGTACGCAAGCCGCCAAGCCCGATTCCTACCGGATCAAGTACCCACGGCCTACTGAGCTTGGAGAGTCTCCTCGCTGTGCGCGGCAACGTCTCGCCATATACTGGTATCATCGTACCCGCATTGATGTATAATGACTTCGCTGCCTCAGCCATCCCCTCGCCCTCGTCTGGCAGGTATACCATAGCTGCCGACCCACCGACAGCAAGTTGGGCGTTCGCCACGAGATTTATCGTAACAGAATTGGTTATTGATGGCGCCATAGGGTTCTGTGTACGCACATCATTTACGGCTTTTCGAATCTTTTCCTGTATATCGTTCTTTGAGTATTTCAATAATATCCCTCCACAAAAAAAGTGCCGTCGCAAAAAGCCGGCACTTAAATCGCATTTGTGTCTTGCTCCCTGCGCTTGTATTAACAAACAGGTTCCAAGGGTCCGCTAACGCGCTCTCAACTGCAGCAAAGCCGCCGTTCCCCTGCAATACTATTCATATACCGCACGAAGCTTATCATCAATCATGCGGTACAAATCTCATTATAGCATTTTAGTATATCTTGTCAAACTTACGCCTTTATGGCATCCATGTCGGCTTTAACCTTACCTGCCACGCCATGCATCTTAGCCGACGGCACTGAGCATGCCGCAATGCGTACACCAAGCTTCAGTGGCACGGCAAATATCAGATCATCATGCAGCTTATCACATACAGCTGACGGATCATCGGTCGGTACCGACAAGAAGAAACCGGCTTTATACGGCACGGCCTTCAGCCCGCATGCTTCTGCCTCATCCATAAACACCTTAGCGCGTCCTCTGATCATCTGATAAAGCGCATCACGCTCTTTCTCGAACTGCGCATACACGGTCTTATCCTTGCTCATTTCAGTAAGGAGCGTCATCGCACCACGATTGATATTAGACCATGCGGCACGACTGGAGTATTTCATAATCTGGTTGAATTCGTCTATTACGCCCTTGCACGCTGAAAGTGCCACAAGTGCGCCTGTGCGCTGACCATACATGGTATAGCCCTTTGACATGCTGAACGAAAACAACGTCAGTATGTTATGTGAGAGGCCGCCAAACTTCCTCATGAAGCTGCGTACCTCATTTTTTTCGCCCGCATAGTCTATATACGCGATATCCACCACTATCGTGATCTTCTTGCCCTCATCTGCCTTCTCCTTGGCAAACGCTATGACGCCATCCCACTCATCTCCCGAAAGTGCGAATCCCGTTGGGTTATGCGCTGGAGAGTTGATGATGAACAGCAAGGAATCCTGTTTTGCGAGCAGTTCAGATGCCTTATGTACGAACGCATCTAAATTGAATCCGCCCTTATCATTGAAAAGCTTATATGTCTCAAGCCTGCAGCCCATCTCGTTTGCGATAACGCCATACGTACCCCAATACCAATCACCTGTCAGTATGGCATTGCCCTTCTCAGCGTAGTTGGCAATGGCATGATGTATAGCTCCGGTACCACCAGCCGTCGCAACTGCAGCCGTATATCCATCAGGTTTCTGATCGCAGAATACGAGATCTATTACCGTCTCTAGGTATGCCGGCAGTCCACTGATAGGAGCATAAGATATGATGTCCGACATCGGCAATGATCTATATACCTTCTCCATAGCTGGTATGCAGGCAATCTTGCCATTATCGTCCATCATGCTTCCGATCGTAGCATCTGTTACTTTTTCTATGCCATATTCAGCGATTGCTTTCTTTGCAGCACCACTAGCCGTAAATATGGCATCATTCAGTTTCTTTCCCCGTGCATGTGTAGCAGCCATGCTCATTGCCATAAAAATTTCCCCCTCATGATTGTGTCCATTCAATGCAAACATATATATTATAACTCTTCGTCCAAAAAAATAAAGACTGTAAATAGATGTATACAAGTATTCTCAAAATATAATCATTTAAAAAACAAAAGGGACGGCACCACTAAACCGCCCCTGGAAACTTGATTATTTATCTTGAAAAAACTCATCATGTATAGCATTTACGGCTTCCTTCAGCACATCCTTCTTTATGAGACAGGATATGCTGATCTCGGAAGTGCTGATAACATCGATATTGATTCCAGCCTTAGACAATGCACCAAACATCCTCGAAGCAATCCCTGGATTACCAAGCATTCCCGCTCCAACGATGGACACCTTGGCCACATCATCCTCGATCAGTACCGCAACAGCGCCTAGCTTTTCTGCGACCTTATCAACGATGGGCTTTGCAACAGCACGATCAGAGCTTGCAACCGTGAATACCATATCCGTAACATTCTTTTCTATGTTACGGATGCTCTGCACGATCATGTCGACATCCACGTTTGCTTCAGCCAGTGCCGAAAAGATATCATGTGCTATACCAGGTGTGTTCGGTATGCCAAGTACAGCGACCTTCACTACCTTGTCATCATGTGCAACACCGCGTATATCAAAGTTCTTTTCTTCCATTGTGTAATCCTCCCTTATCATGGTACCCGGCTTAGTTGTAAATGTGGAACGCACATGTATAGGTATATTGAAATAAGCTCCCATCTCGACAGAACGTGGTTGCATTACGCCAGCACCCAGACGCGCCATCTCAAGCATCTCACTATACGTTATTTCCTGCATCTTGTGCGCCGATGGAACTATACGCGGGTCAGCCGAATAGACTCCGTCAACATCCGTAAATATCTCACAGCTATCGGCCTTGAGCGCACCAGCAAGGGCAACCGCCGATGTATCCGAGCCGCCACGACCTAGCGTTACGGGATCACCGTGCTCGTCTGTCCCCTGGAATCCCGCGACAACAACGATATTGCCCTTATCGAGCTCCTCATGTACCCTTTCTGGTGTAATGTCCGTAATGAGCCCTTTTGTATGGAATGAATTAGTATGCATTCCCGCCATAGATCCCGTAAGGGACACAGCCTTCTGCCCTAAAGTATTGAAAGCCATTGCCAGCAATGCAATAGATATCTGTTCTCCTGTTGTAAGGAGCATATCCATTTCTCGTGGGTATGTATAAGGTTCCTTGTTTATCCCCTCAGCAAGCTTTATGAGATCATCTGTAGTATCTCCCATCGCGGATACTACCATAACGATCTGATCACCCGGCTTCTTCTCATTGAGCACTCTCTTTGCGACGTTCATTATTTTTTCAGTGCTTCCGACAGAGCTGCCGCCGAATTTCTTTACGATCAGCGCCATATGTTATCCTCCTCTTGTTTTTCAAATGAAGATATGCTTCCACAGTCATCGGACATTCAAAGTAAAGGATGTCTAACGGCAGTGTCAAGTTGTAATATATTATAACGGAGTTTTTCTCCCATGTCCATATGTATTTTCGTAAAGCACTAACTTTATAATGTTCTGAATATGTGTACAATATCTATATATACATCCAGTAGTTCACACACATCATTTTCGCATAACAAAAGGGAGCCGTAGCTCCCTCATAGTCAAAATGAAAATTCAACCTTCGTGCTGCCTAGCTCAGACTCACTCTCCTGTCCGATATGTATAGACGGGGCAGCCTCTGTTATCGCATCTGATAATTCTTGTATTGAATTATACCGTACGGCCTCAACTGACACCAGCATATCATTTCCATTCATTACGGCACGAATGACCCTGCACCCGGTTGTCTCAAGTGCGTTGCGTACGATCTGCCTGCGCTCATCTGATGATGCATTCCTGAATCTGAGTGTTACCGCAATATGACGTACGCCGCCTCTTGTTTCCTCCTGTTCGCGCAACAATGACTTTGCTCCAAGCATATCCGATGCTCTGCGCACTGCCTCAGTCACGGCCGCATCCTCTGCTCCCTTGGCGGATGAACCCACTGCAGCAACATTCTCGAAATATGTATCCGATGCATTTGAGTCAAGCCCTATCATCTCGAATGATGCATTTACAACAGCTTCATAGCGTTCACCCAAATTCTTGACTGAAAGCGTATTGACAGTACCGCGCAATATGGAGTTGGCTTCAACCCTGCCATGTGACACCGACTTCGCAAGCCTGCGCGCTTCGGCTCCAAGGACACCAGACGGCTCATTCGGATGCGCATCCATATAAGAGCGGACTTCATCATTCACTACGACGTAGAATCCGATATCCTCGAGCTTTGCCTGCATGTACGAATTCAATATGTCTGTATCCATCTTCTGACCGAAACGTCCTCTGCCAGATATCGCAACCTGTACACCATGACGGCTGCTGTCTCTGCTAAGCAATCTAAGCCTTTCGCTCAGCTGATCAGGTGCCGTCTGTATCTTCTTGTCATCTGCCTCCAAATCCAACACAACAACGCAAATACCATCCTGTACTTTTTCACTGATGACCTTTTTGACGAGCACATAACCCTCAGAAGCTGCTGAGATCTTATCCGCAACGACCATATTCCTCACGACTTCTGTACTGCTGCTTACATGGACACCTATCTTGCTTTCTACATACTTCCGCATTGCATCGGTGCGAGCCCTTTCCTTGGCCCCTTCAACATCACCGGATATCACTGGTGCTGTCCCCATGACAGCCTGAGCGAATACCTGTACAGTGAAAGTCGTAGACAGTAATAGTATAGCTCCCACGAAAGTCGAGCATAGCCTCCAGAAATTCATGGATATCACCATCCCTTATCACTACTACACGTCTTCAAAGTATCTCTAAACCCCCGACAGATTGAAATCCGGCACGAATGCCTCCGTTGCCGCACTGCCCTCCTGTATATATGCATTCCTGAACCCAAGATCATAAGCGTAGTTTACAACGCTGTCGTATTCAAAAGTTGTCAGTTTCCTATCGATCTCATGGTATTTGTAAGCTTTATACATAGGAGTATACTGATTCATCAGACTGAGTTTTATGTTATTCTTGAAGTTCTTCCATAGCCAGTCGAGCAGCCTCATGCTATCCTTCCGACAGCCTGGCAAGACCATATGTCTCACAAGCAGGCCACGCCTCATAATCCCCCTATCATCGTATTTTGGGCTTCCTGTCATGTTATACATTTTTATGATAGCTTTAGATGCCGCGATAAAATAATTTGACGCCCCCGAATATTTCTTTGAAATTCCCTCATCTCGATATTTCAAATCCGGCATAAATACGTCCACATAGCCTCTCATGCTCTCAATCATAGATTCCGTCTCATACCCGCCTGAATTCCATACGACGGGAATCGTAAGACCATGTCGTTTCGCAATGATAAGCGCCTGAAGGATCTGCGGCGCATACTGTGTCGGTGTGACGAGATCTAGCGTCTCTGCGCCACGCGCCTGCTGTTCAATGAAGATTTCAGCAAGCCTCCCAGGAGATACGTCGCGTCCCTTGCCCCCATGGCTGATTTCATGATTCTGGCAGAAAACGCATTTCAAGCTGCAATGTGAGAAAAAAACGGTCCCTGCACCGCGTTCTCCAGAAATACATGGCTCCTCCCACTGATGTAGTGACACCAAAGCCACTCTTGCCTTTTCGCCCGCCCCGCAAACTCCTGTACCGCCTTCTGTACGATCAGCGTGGCACATTCTCGGGCACAGTATGCAATCATCAAGCCCTGCCATTCATATCCCCCTTATACTGCTGAGCGGAATCATTCCCTACAGTTTTCTCATTTTCCTTCTTCTCGACTGCTGTACTATTACCTTGGTTCTTATCTTCAGCTATATCTTTTTTATCAAGTGTATCCTTTTTCTTAGCAGCCTTCTCTGCCTCTTTCTTTTCCCGCTCAGCCTTTTCACGCGCTGCTATCTCAGGCTGCACTTTCACCCAATACTCCTCCGGGATATCACGAGCCTCTGGTGCAAGCTTATTGTACTGCTTGTAATCTGCGAGTGCTTTATCCTTCTCATCAATCCCTGCATAAACATCACCGGATATCTTCCATACGATAGGATTGGCAGGCTCAAGCTTCTTTGCATACTCGCAGTCTGCGACTGCTTCACTGCGCTTTCCCATCATCCTGTATACATCTGCGCGATTCAAATAACAATAGACATTCTTGGGATCAAGCTTCAGAGCTTCTGCAGAATCTGCCAATGCACCATCAAAATCTCCTAGTACGGCCTTAGCTCTGCCCCTTATGGAATAATTACCTGCCATACTATCCTGGTTATCGCAGCCGAATGCACGCTGCACCTGGAACAGCGCTTCTTTACCCATTCCATAGTCACTGTATATATCTCCATTATATCTCAGCTGGCGTACTAGGCTGTTAGGCGCTTCTTTTAATGCCTTACGTTCCTTTTCAAGTGCCTTATTGAATTCCGCTTCCCGCTTCTTCAGCTTAACTCGTGCACGGGATTTTGACTCCCCAGCATATGCAGCATAAACCATCTGTTCAAGCCTGGCTGCATTATCACCACGCGCTGTAAACCTCTTCAGAAGAGCATATACGCGATTATCATCCAGATATTCGCGACGCCCATTTATTCCATTACGGAAGTTCCACCCTTCTGGAGTATCATAATCATGAAAGGCCTTCGATATGGCTCCTGCTATCAAATATGCATTTTCCGTCGTATTATCATAGCGGTCTGACGTCTGTTGAGCATCTATGAAATGTTTTCCGTCTATATACACTGCACGAGCATCCTTGACCGTCACATGATCAGCACCATAAGCCGTCATCTGCTCTGAAAGCCTCTTTACACGTAAATCATCAGAGGGATGATCTGAAAAAACAGGTTCCTTTGGGTCATGATACTCCCATATATTCTTCGTCTCATACTGCATATAATACTGCATGCGATAAAGAGCAGCAGCCCCACCTCCAGGGTTGAAGCCCGCGCTTGCCATGAGGTTAAACCCGCCTCTATCGGCTTCATACTCATTTGGCAATACGATATTTTGCGATATATTATAGTTCACGAGCGCGCTCATAGCATTCCAATCAAAATTTCCACCGATTGCCATGCCGAGAAAAGCTGCCCCATACGTCTGTGCAGCCGCCTTCGCATATGAATGTGCACTATGCTGCATAAGGCCATGTGTCATCTCATGACCAAGGACGGCAGCCATCTCATCAGGATCTGCATTCAAAACGCGTACTAGCCCCTTGTTGACACTCACATAGTCTACCGGATAGCAGCTTGCATTGAACATGTCATTATCATTGACATCCCATTTGAACGGCAGCGAATTTGCCTTAAGGACATATCTCCCGTTTTCCGTCAGCTGCTCCATGACAGCATCTACAGCGCGGTGATCTGCTTGATTCTTATCCCGCCCATTTTCCTTTATGTCCTGTTTCCACGCGTTAATCTGTGCATGAACATCATTGCCCATCTTAAGCACGCCCGACAGACAGGTCTTATACATCGCAGCAGTCACCGCTGCGCCTATCACAGCAGCAACAGGATCAGCGGCATAGGCTGGAAATGGCGCAGCCGTAATCAAAGCCGCGATGGAGAATCCTGCAATCCATTTTTTTATGCGTGCCGCTGTCCTAAACATAATTCCACATCCTTACAATCTATATCAAAATTCATAGAAGAAATTCACGAAAAACCACATTCCCCCATTTGGCACCAAGTCTTGTCATATGCACGTTATCGCCATCAACCTTCAGATAGCCGCGACCCGTAAGCTTTTTCACGACTGCGCCGTATACATCATTGAATGAACGGTCGAACTTCGATTCGAATGACTTCATGGAGATTCCATCGGCCGTACGCAATGCCAAGAATGCATATTCCTCTATGCGGATATTCATATCCGAAGCTTCCTCCTGTGACGACGGGTCATCTCCACTTGACACCAGCCTGATATATTCGGTGACATCGGAGCAGTTCTCATACCTCATAATACCATCATAAGAATGAGCTGCTGCCCCTAGCCCAACATACGGGACATCATGCCAATATCCGAGATTATGCTTGCTCTCAAAGCCCGGCTGCGCATAATTGGATATTTCATATCTTCTAAACCCATGTGACGGAAGCACACTCGTGATATAATCATACATCTGCTCCTCTGTCTCATCGTCAGGCAGCTCCAGTCTCCCTATATCTTTCTGACGGCTGAATACCGTTCCATCTTCAAGTTGAAGTCCATATATCGAAATATGCTGAATACCAAGATCTAAGGCCTTGTTTACACTATCTATGAGATCCCGCAAGCTCTGTCCAGGGAGGCCATACATCAAATCGATACTGATATTATTGAAGCCAGCCGACTGGGCATCTCTTACCGCCCGTACCGCCTGCGCTCCATCATGTATCCGCCCGATTCGCTTCAGTAGACGGTCAGAAAAGCTTTGAACGCCTATAGAGATCCTATTAGCTCCAGCCTCTAGGAGCTTAAGCATATAATCTTCATTCACCGTACCAGGATTCGCCTCCACAGTGAGTGAGTCATCGTAGCTTCCAAAATACTCACCTATGCTTCCTATGATATGGCAGAGCATATCTTTCGGCAGCACCGTTGGCGTGCCACCGCCGATATATACGGTATGCAATGACCCCTTTTCTTTCATCTTATCACTGCATGATTGGATTTCCATATCAAGAGCATTCACATATGATGAGAAATATTTCTCCATACCTGGATGAGATGCAAAGTCGCAATACCAGCATTTGCTTCGGCAGAATGGGATATGCACATAGACTTCATACATACTCATTCATCTACTTTAAGGATGGCCATGAATGCTTCCTGTGGAACTTCTACGCTCCCAACAGCTTTCATCCGCTTCTTTCCTTCCTTCTGCTTCTCTAGCAACTTCCTCTTTCTCGTAATATCTCCGCCATAGCACTTTGCAAGCACGTCCTTACGCATGGCGCGCACATTCTCACGGGCAATGATCTTACTGCCTATTGCTGCCTGTACCGGTATCTCAAACTGCTGCCTTGGTATGATATCCTTCAGCTTCCGTGCAAGCTGGCGGCCACGCGAGGCGGCATTATCAGCATGGACTATGCTCGAAAGCGCATCAACGATCTCACCATTGAGCATGATATCAACCTTCACAAGCTTCGATGGTCTATAGCCTGCCAGCTCGTAATCTAGTGAAGCATACCCGCGTGTCGATGACTTAAGCTTATCGAAATAATCAAAGATGATCTCGTTGAGCGGTATCTCATATATCAGCATGACCCTATTCTGATCAAGATAGTCCATGCTCTTATATATGCCGCGCTTGTTCTGGGATATCTCCATAACTGGTCCAACATAGTCGTTCGGCACAATAACCGTCGCTTTGACATAAGGCTCTTCCATATGCTCGATCTCTGTCTGTGGTGGAAGCTTTGCCGGGTTATCGACATTTATCAGCGTGCCATCGGTCTTATATACCTTGTATATGACAGATGGTGCCGTCATGATAAGCTTCAGCCCATACTCTCTCTCAAGTCTTTCCTGGATAACGTCCATATGAAGCAATCCGAGGAAACCACAACGGAAGCCGAATCCCAGAGCGATAGATGTCTCAGGCTCAAACACGAGTGCAGCATCATTTAGCTGCAGTTTTTCAAGTGCATCTTTCAGATTATCATAGTCAGCGCTGTCGACAGGATACATTCCGCAATAAACCATCGGTGTTACACCACGATACCCGGGTAGTGGATCCTCTGCAGGATCATCCACACTGGTGATCGTATCTCCGACGCGCACATCGCGCACATCCTTCAGGCTGCCTGCGACGAATCCGACCTCGCCTGCATGAAGCTCTCCTATATCGACCGGCTGAGGCTTGAAGCAGCCTACATCCGTCACCTCGAATTCCTTGCCGGTTGCCATCATCCTGAGGCGCATACCCTTTTTTATATATCCATCCATCAGCCTTATATGAGCTATAACGCCCTTATACGAATCAAAATAAGAGTCAAAAATCAACGCGCGAAGCTTCTCATCATCCGTACCCTCAGGAGCAGGAATATAGTCCACAATGCTTTCCAGGATTTCTTTTATACCTTCGCCGGTCTTTGCCGATGCCATTACCGCCGTAGATACATCCAGTCCTATACCGTCTTCTATCTCCTTTTTCACCTTCTCAGGTTCAGCGCTAGGAAGATCGATCTTATTGATGACTGGGATTATATCGAGGTCATTTTCCATCGCCATATATACATTAGCGATTGTCTGTGCCTCTACGCCCTGCGTGGCATCTACGACGAGCAATGCGCCCTCACATGCAGCCAAAGACCTGGAAACCTCGTAGTTGAAGTCTACGTGCCCCGGTGTGTCTATAAGGTTCAGCTCATACATCTCGCCGTCCTTTGCCCTGTAATCAAGCCTGACAGTCTGTGCCTTGATCGTGATACCGCGTTCACGCTCAAGATCCATATTGTCCAGTACCTGATCTTCCATCTCACGTTCAGATAAAGTCCCTGTATCCTCTATGAGCCTGTCAGCCAAAGTAGATTTACCATGATCGATATGAGCTATTATAGAAAAATTTCTAATATGTTTGTTATCCAATTTTCTTCCTCTTTCACCTATATTATCGACAAGATACATTATATCACATTTTCTGCATGTACGAAGATTTCTTCTTGCATTTTTCTTATCACCGTGATAGAATACTTAGGTAACAAATGAAAGGGGGGTGAACTATTTGCCAAATATCAAAGCATCGATTCTGAGTGTGAAATCCGACGCGAAGCGCCACGCAAGGAATGTTGCGGAAAAAGACCGTGTACGCCTTGCTTCCCGCAAGGTTCTTGACGCAGTCGAGGCGGGAAACGCTGACGAAGCGAAGTCCCTCCTTAAGGAAGCTTGCAAGACCATCGATATGGCTGCAGCAAACCATGTTTACCATAAGAACTGTGCAAGCCGTAAGAAGTCACGTCTCGCCCGCAAGGTCAACAAGCTGGCGAAATGATCGCTGACATAGAAGGAGTCCGTCATGCTGACGGGCTCTTTTTCTATGTCAGTTCATACAGGAGGTACAGAACTTGAAGCCTGAAAATATAGCATCCACTATAGCAGCCGAAGTAGGTAAGAAACCATGGCAAACGGAAGCAGTGATAAAGCTCACTGATGAAGGCTGCACAGTCCCATTCATTTCTCGCTATCGTAAGGAGGCAACAGGATCACTCACCGATGAAGAGGTAAGGCATACGACCGAGCGCTTAGCGTACCTCAGGAACCTTATCAAACGTCAAGATGAGATCCTAAAGTCCATAGAAGACCAGGGGAAACTCACTCCTGAATTGAAAAAATCCATAGAAAGCGTGACAAAGCTTCAGGAAGCAGAAGACCTATATCTGCCATTCAAGAAAAAACGACGTACGCGCGCGATGATAGCAAAGGAAAAAGGCTTAAGCCCGCTTGCTGATATGATAATGGCGCAGAATATGACCGAAGGTGACATTACAAAGACAGTTTCGGCATTCATCAGCGAGGAAAATGGAATCGAAACGCCAGATGACGCATTAGCTGGAGCACGTGATATATGTGCTGAGGCAATATCTGAGGATGCTGTGCTACGCCAGAAATTACGGGATCGCCTTTGGTCATCCGCACTGATCGCATGCTCCTATAACGATGAAAAAGACGAAAAAGGCACCTATCAGATGTATAAGGACTATAAAGAGCCGGTGCATCACCTTCCTCCCCATCGCGTGCTCGCTATAAATCGCGGTGAAAAAGATAGCTGCCTGAGTGTTCATATCGAATGTGACGACGATCGTATCATCTCCTTGATTGACCGTCATGTCATCAAACGGCCTTCTATATTCTCAGATGACCTCAAGATGGCCATAGACGATTGTTGGAAACGTCTTCTGTTCCCATCTATGGAACGCGAGATCCGTGCGAAGCTCACTGATGAAGCCGAAACTCAAGCGATAAAAGTCTTCGGGGTAAACCTGAAGCAGCTCCTGATGATTCCACCTTTGTCCGGCCATACGGTAATGGGACTTGATCCAGGATATCGCACAGGATGCAAGATGGCAATCGTAGACCCGACGGGACGTGTACTCGATCACGGCGTACTACATATCACATCATCAGATAAAGCGCGCAAGGACTCAGAAAAGAAGGTTATCAGCCTCGTAAAGAAACACCATGTAGATCTGCTATCAATCGGAAATGGGACAGCCTCATATGAAACAGAGCAATTCGTCTCATCTCTCATATCAAATAACCATATTCCCATTCATTATCTCATAACCAGTGAATCCGGTGCATCTATATACTCAGCCTCTGAGCTGGCACGCCAGGAACTGCCAGACTATGATGTAACTATACGCGGAGCTGTTTCAATAGCGCGCCGTGTACAGGATCCGTTGGCTGAGCTCGTAAAGATAGACCCAGAATCAATCGGTGTCGGCCAGTATCAGCATGATGTAAACCAGAAAGCGCTAAGGAATACGCTCGATGCCGTTGTTGAAGACGCTGTAAATGAGGTAGGAGCCGATCTCAACACAGCCTCTCCATCTCTCCTTTCGCATGTATCAGGTATCACAAAGACAACAGCCATAAACATAGTCAAATGGCGCGATGAGAATGGCCGCTTCATGAATCGCGATGACCTGAAAAAAGTGCCACGCCTAGGTCCTGCAGCATTTACTCAATGTGCAGGATTCCTGAGGATATCTAATGGTAGTGAACCATTGGATAACACGCCTATCCATCCAGAGTCATATAATCTTGCATCTAAAATACTACAAAAGCTGGGATACTCGAAGAAAGACCTTTCCGATAAATCCAGCATTCCGATGATACAGGCCAAGGCAAAGCGTTCAGACCCAGAAAAGATTGCCTCTAGTCTGAACGCTGGTCTGCCAACGGTCAAAGATATCCTAAAGGCACTTCAAAAGCCTGGACGTGATCCGCGTGAAGGCCTGCCTAAGCCGCTCACACGTAAGTCAATTACAAAGCTTTCAGATCTAAAAGAAGGCACAATAATGACGGGAACAGTACGCAATATCACAGACTTTGGTGCTTTCGTCGACATCGGTCTCAAAAATGCTGGTCTCATACATATATCAGAACTGGATAATAAATATGTAAAGCATCCGCTAGATGTCGTATCCGTCGGTGATGTCGTACGTGTTAAAATTATAAGCATAGATGAGAAAAGAGGGCGCATCGGACTTTCCCGCAAACAGGCCATGTCAGAAAGCTGAATACGAAAAAGACATGACCGCATACTTGCTGCCATGTCCATGAACACACCCACAGGCTGCTTAAATGCAGCCCTTTTTTATCTTGTACGTGTAACCTCGACCTCGACGTTATCCATAGGTCCAGAAATAGGAACCTGTGGCTTACGAATCCTGATGGTCACGGCTTTAATCTGCGGATACTTCTCAAGAACCCTATCACCGATATGCGCACCAAGTGCCATCAGCAGCGTAAAGCGCTTATTCTCGACAGCATCCTTCACAAGGTCATACACCCTTGCACTATCAACCGCATCATCCAGGTTATCTGATCCGCATGCATCATCGTTGGCCGTTTCCATCTCTACATCAATATAGAACTTCTGCCCCTGCTCACGTTCATACTCATAAATGCCATGAAACCCGTAAAGCATCATGTTGTTAATCTTAATCTTTGCCATATTATATGCTCCCTTCAAACAGTATCTACCCTCAATATATCTATTTAGACTATTCTCGAAACAACAAAAAAATCCTGCATACAGACACATTAATATAAGAAATATTCTTCAAAAATCAAAACTTGAAAATACTTCATGTCTAGCGTATTATTGTAGATACAAAGAGCCATTCAATATACCTATAATGAGGAGGATCGCTATGGGAGATCTATTCATGCTCCTCCTTGTCCTGATGATGTGTGCATATGCATTCTGGGACGAGCTATTCACAGACTAAAACGAACGAGGCAGAAACCATTAGGCTTCTGCCTCGTTCGTTTTAGTCTACAAGAATTATATCACACGCTTTGCACCTATATAGCATGAACCCCAATATGAGCTATAAAGTGAATCAACTGCGACTCCACGGCTGGAAGACGCGTTGATGAAATCTCCATTTCCAAGGTAGATACCTACATGGGATGGACCAGGCTCATATGTGGAGAAGAATACAAGGTCACCCGGCTCAAGCTCACCCATAGAAACAGGTGTTCCTACACCATACTGTGCATCAGCTGTTCTCGGCAGATATACACCCGCATTTGCGAAAATGTAGCGCACATAGCCTGAGCAGTCAAAGCCGCTTGGCGTTGTACCACCAAAAACGTATGGAACTCCGACATAATTCATAGATGTATTCACTATAGTACGCGTTACGTAGTTGCTGCCATGGTTTACCGCAGGCATAGCCTTGCCAAGCAGAGCCGTGTACGTAGATGCACCGACAAGACCATCAACGGACAGTCCGCGTGACATCTGGAAGTCCTTAACAGCCGCGGCTGTAGCTGGACCGAACTCACCATCTGCTGCTACATCGTACCCGAGACTTGCAAGCCGTCCCTGAATCTCTGCAACATCGCTGCCCTCATCGCCAACGCGAAAGGCAGATGCACTGACTGCCGCAGCAAAAGAAACCATCATAACCATCGTAAGCGCCAATATACGCATTGCTTTACTCAAAAAGCACAACTCCTCTCTCTGCCTGCGAGGTTAGCTGACGGATTAGGGTGAGAAGACCACCCCTGACATGCGGAACCCGCAATGTCATTCACCCCCAAAAACATAGGATGCGTCATACGCATTCTTTCGGTTCCCCCGCTCCTGAGTTGGATTAGGCATTATAAACTCAAATTCTATTCGGCGTTTCTGTATAAAGTTTTCATATCCGCTTCTCCACAGCGAATCCGGCTCGCCTCCTATCAAAAAATACAAGCTGTCCGCAGGCAATTTGCGGACAGCTTCGTCACAACAAATCTATGAGCACCCAGTAAGCCGGGTCTTGTACCGTAAAACGGTGACAGTCATTTATCTAGCCTGGCAGTCACCTGCCAGATCGAGCGGCACACCCGAAAGGTACGCGGGCCGCGTCATCCCTTTCCTATTCGGCCTTGCTCCGTGCGGGGTTTGCCTAGCCAGACGGTCACCCGCCTGCTGGTACGCTCTTACCGCACCTTTCCACCCTTACCAGGCAAGCCTGGCGGTCTAAGTCTCTATAGCACTTTCCCTGGGGTCACCCCCGCTGGACGTTATCCAGCGCACTGCCCTATGGAGCCCGGACTTTCCTCAGACGCTCTCGCGCCCGCGACTGTCTTAGGTACTCAATGATTGTATTATAGCACTTTCTTCTTATTTCGTCAAATACAGTAGTATAACAATTAAAATATGCTATAGAACAAAACTATACCCGGATTATATA
>OMZT01000044.1 GCA_900315615.1 uncultured Veillonellaceae bacterium
AAAGCACCAGACCTTATGCCTATAATTCAGGCATAAGTGGTGCTTTCTCCTCATTCTATCAGTATTTTTGCCTATCTCTGAGAGCTCTCTCTACGTCTCTTTTTGCAGCCTTCGCCTTCAAGTCCTGGCGCTTATCGTAGTTATGTTTACCACTAGCCAGCGCCAGCTCGACCTTGGCACGACCTTTCTTGAAGTAAACCTTGAGCGGAACAAGCGTCAGTCCTTTTTCCTTTATCTTGGAAAAAAGCTTCACGATCTCTGATTTATGCATCAGAAGCTTCTTCGGCCTGAGCGGGTCAGTATTGAACCTATTTCCCTGCTCATATGGGCTGATATGCATATGCTCTACGAATATTTCGCCATTCCTGATATCAGCATAGCTGTCCCTGAGGTTTGCACGGCCTGCACGCAGTGACTTTACCTCAGTACCGGCGAGCTCTATGCCGGCTTCATACGTTTCCTGTATGAAATAGTCATGCCTTGCCTTGCGATTCTCACAGGCAATCTTTATAGCTGTATTTTTCCTGCCCATGCTTTCCCTCATTTCATACGTTTCATACGTTAAAACAGCTATCTATCTCATTCCTTCTGAAGATCAATCGCTGTTCTTCGTACCGCCCTCGGTCTTCAGATGATGTCGTGGGCGGCCTGAATCCTTCCTGGCACGCGGTGCCTTCTCCTCTTTTTTGGGACGTTCATTCTGCTTTGGATCTGGCCACACAGCCTTATTGAGATTCTTCAGCACGCTAAACGGATTGTCATCATTCCTGCTGTCCTTGAACTCATAATGCCCCTTGCCACGGCTCCTCTGCTGCTTGCCGTTTCCTCGTGGCCCGCTGGTGCCTTTCCTTCCCTGCCTGCCATCCGATCTCTTTGTGCCGTTACCACGACCGTTCGATGTCTTTGATGGTGCTGGCGAATACACACCATTTCCATTCAGTATAAAGTCTATGTTCCTCTCTTCTACGTCTGCACGTACGAGCTGGACTTCTACCTCGTCGCCAAGGCGATAGCGCTTACCAGATGTCTCACCAACAAGTGCATACTGTTCTTCTGCATACTCATAGTAATCATCCACCATGCTGGATACATGAACGAGGCCCTCGACGCCATTATCGAGTTCAACGAAAATACCAAAGGAGGTCACACCACTGATAACGCCCCTGAATATATCTCCCTCAAACTGAACCATATATTCGATTTCTTTCATCTCTGTTGTATCGCGCTCAGCATCGATTGCCACGCGCTCACGAACAGACGCATGTTCAGCTATCTCCGGCAGTATCTCTTTCAGATGATCCTGCCTTTCCTGACTCATCGTTCCAGTACTGAATGTGTCTCGAAGGAGCCTATGCACAATTAGGTCAGGATAGCGACGTATCGGCGATGTGAAATGCGTATAATATCTAGCCGCGAGTCCGAAATGACCAAGGCTCCTGTCCTCATAATGTGCCTGCATCATCGAGCGCAGAGCCACTGCACTGATGATACGCTCCTCTGGTCTGCCCTTCACTTTCTCAAGCACATGCTGGACATCAGATGGCTTTATCTGACCGCCCTCATTCTGATGGATATGTAGTCCGAAAGCCGCAAGCAGACTATTGAGGCGCTCTGTCTTTTCATCGCTCGGCTGCTCATGGACGCGGTAGATAAACGGAAGCTCTTTCTTATCCATATGCTCCGCAACGGTCTCATTCGCTGCAAGCATGCACTGCTCTATGATCGACTCCGCGAGAGTGCCTTCACGCTTGATAAGTGCCACAGGATGTCCCTTGTCATCGAGTTTGACTTTCACTTCAGAGAGATCGAAATCTATTGCGCCACGACGATGGCGCATATCCTTCATGGCATTCCTAAGATCTCTCAGATCCTCAAGCATAGGACGTATATCCTCGTTGTCGCGTACGATATCGGGATCGCTGCCCTCAAGTATCTTATTCACTATGTTATATGTAAGTCTACGGTACACATGCACCACAGCCGGCACTATCTCATAACGCTTAACGACACCATCCGTACCGATCTCCATCTCGCATGCCATTGCAAGCCTGTCAGTACCGGCATTAAGGCTGCAGATACCATTCGACAGCTTCTTGGGCAGCATAGGTATAACACGATCTACGAGATATACACTCGTCCCACGCTCGCGCGCTTCACGATCAAGAGGATGATTTTCCCTGACATACCAGCTGACATCTGCGATATATACTCCGAGGAAAAACGTACCATCGGGTCTTTTTTCGCAATAGACACCATCATCCAGATCCTTCGAGTCATCACCATCTACTGTAACGATGTGGAGGTCGCGACGATCGCGCCTGCCTTCATACTCCTCTGGAGACGGACTATCCTCTGTCGCATCTGCTTCACGCTGAACATCCTCTGGAAAGCTCTCGCTGAGATCATACTGACGCATGACCGATAATACGTCTACGCCAGGATCTCCGCTCATACCAAGGAGTTCGACCACTTTGCCTTCAGCACTGCGTCCTCCCTCAGGCCACTTCGTGATCTTCACGACAACCTTCATGCCGGTCGAAGCACCATGAACCGCCTTCTGCGGTATGAAGATATCCTGATTAAGCTTCGTATCATCAGGCGTTACGAAGCCGAACGATTTGCTGGCTTCAAACGTACCAACGATCCTTTCATTCGCTCGCTTGACGATCCTTATGATTTCTCCCTCTGGAGATCTCGTCGGATCGACTGGAGGTGTCACTCGGGCAACGACGATATCACCATTCATGGCGCTTGAGAGCATCGTACCCGGCACGAACACATCTTTCTCATCATCGGATTCCTTGTCATCAGGAGTTATGAACGCAAATCCCTTTGCTGAGACGCTGATCTTACCTACGACAAGGCTCATCCTGCGCGGTATACCATAAAGTCCATTGCGGTTCTTTATGAGCTTTGCCTGCTCCTCGAGCGATTTAAGTGACGGCCAGAAGGCATCTAGCTCCCCTTCTGTACCGAGCGCCATACCATTGATAATCGACTCATCTGTCATTGGGCGCATCGCTTTCTCTTTCATGAAATCCAGGATACGCTCTTCCATTTCCTGCTGCTCTTTATTCGTCATTTCATTCCACCACGGCCTACCCGGCCCCTTCCCTAAGAGCATTCACTTTTGCTCCTAATCTCTATATCAAACTATCAAAAATTATTTTCGCGTAAAAAGTTTTTTATCCTCGTGAAGGCCGCTTCCCTATCACTTTCCAGAGGAATCAGGTGCCCCGAATCTGGCAGCCAGCAAAGCTTCTTTAAAGGTGATGATACATGCGCATATATATACTCTGCGCTCTTCGGTTTTACCGTACGATCCTTCAATCCCTGCAATATAAGAAGAGGCCTTTTGACCTCCACCAGCCTGCGCTTTGCTGAATTCATCACATCGAAGAATTCATGTACCGCCAGAAGTGGCATACGGCTGTATGACAGATTGCAGAAAGACGGTACATCCTGAAGGTGCCTCCTATGCTTTGGGAGGAAAAGCCCATCACAATCACGTTTTGGCGGAAGAAGCTTCAAGCGGTTCTCCGCCTGTATAAAAATAGGTGCAGCCATCGATACTACGCATCGTACCTCTGCCTGCGCCGAAAGAAGGAGCGCAAGAAGCGCTCCCATAGATAATCCGGCAATCGATATGCTATCCGTACAGCCGGCCAGTACTGCATATCCATCACGCACGGAATCAAACCAATTGACAGCCGTCGTATGCTCCAGATCCTGAGGTGACGTCCCATGCCCAGTCAATCTTGGGCAAAGAACCGTATAGCCCTGCTCCTGCAGTGAACGTCCAAGGAGCAGCATCTCACTCGGCATCCCCGTAAAGCCATGTACCAGGAGTACACCTTTATTGCCTCCTGGTAAAAAAAAGGGCTCAGCCCCTTGCATTATCATATCATCACATTGACATCTTCGCTATGATAAGGGTCAGCACACCGAAGATTACAGCAAGGACAACCGTTACACGTGCAAGCAAAGCATCCATACCACGTGCCTTACTGGAAAAGACCGTATCAGCACCGCCGCCGAAGCCGCCCATACCAGCTGACTTAGGCTCCTGTGCAAGCACCGCTGCCATAAGCGCAATCGCAATTACTGCATCTAAGATCATCAGTAACGTAAACAAATCAAGACCTCCAAATACTCACTACTGTGTCATATCGATTTTACGCATCTATCTTTCCAAAAGCCGCCATATGACAACGTCACACAGCCTAGATATATTATTTATCCCATAGCTAGTCTACAATGCTTTATTTTATCAAATATCATAAAAAAAAACAAGAGCTCCTGCCATAAAGCGGAAGCTCTCATGTAAAGTGATATATCAGATCGTATACACGCGGATGGCACTCGTATTGCCCATTCCCATCTTTATGCCAGATGTGATTATGGTCACATCTCCTCTATGGGCAAGTCCTCCCTTTACCGCAGCCGATGTGGCCGCACTGATCATCTCATCCTCATCATTCCACTTATGTCCAATGACGGAGTACACACCCCAGCGAAGGTTCAGATGGCGCGCGACCTGCTCATTCGTCGTGTACGCGACGATATCAGCCTTCGGGCGATATCTGGATATAGCCTTTGCCGTATATCCGCTCTCCGTAGGAGCGATGATTTCGCCGGCGCTAAGCTCATATGCCATCTGCACCGTAGCATGGGCTACGGCATCAGTGATATTGTCCAGCCTATATATGCCACGCTCAGAAAGCAAGCTCCTATAATGCAGCGACCCTTCTATGCGACGGGCAACGCGACTCATGGTTTCCACTGCCTCCACCGGATAATTTCCCTGTGCAGTCTCTCCAGAAAGCATAATCGCATCGGTGCCATCCAGTATAGCATTCGCTACATCAGCGACTTCAGCTCTCGTCGGACGCGGGTTTGTAGTCATGGATTCCAGCATCTGAGTAGCGACGATGACCGGCTTACCAGCCTTGTTGCATTTCTGGATGATATCTTTCTGTATCAGAGGCACATCCTCAGCTGGTATCTCAACGCCCAGATCGCCACGTGCGACCATGATGCCATCGGATACGGCAAGAATATCATCGAAGTTCTTCACGCCCTCGAGGTTCTCAATCTTTGGTATGATCTCCATATGGCCACCATGCTCTGTAATCAGCTTACGGATGGCCGTGACATCGTCTGCACGCTGTATGAAAGAGGCAGCGACAAAATCCATATCCTGCTCTATACCGAATATGATATCATCTGCATCCTGCTCGGATATCGGTGGCAGTCCCAATGGAACGCCAGGAGCCGCAACACGTTTCTTCGTGCTCATCTTCCCACTGTTCTGCACGACGGTCACTATATCCTTGCCCCTTATCTCATCGACCTTCAGAGCAACAAGCCCATCAGATAGAAGCAGCGTATCGCCAGGCTTCACTTCAGTATAAAGGAGCTTATGATTCACTGAAACATGTGTTTCATCACCAGGTACGTCATCGTAGGTCAATACGAACTGGCTGCCTTTCTTGAGCATTACGGATCCATTCTTGAATTCTCCCAGCCGCATCTCAGGCCCTTTGGTATCAAGGACGAGTGATACCACCTTGCCAGCACGCTTTGCTGCTTCCCTGACCATTTTTATGCGGTTCAAATGCTCTTCATGATCACCATGAGAAAAATTGAATCTTGCACAGTTCATACCTTTTTCAATCAGTGCATCGATTACTCCAGGTCTTTCTGTTGCAGGTCCCTGCGTGCAGACTATCTTAGTCTTTTTCAGCATGTCCGTATCTCCTTTCCATGACGATTTCACATCAAGTGAAATACTACTTAAAATGTATCATTCAAGAGAACCGCGCAGCTTTTCAAGTGCCTCCTTGGCAGCCTGCTGCTCAGCTTCCTTCTTGCTGCGTCCTTTGCCATGCCCATAGATCTTGCCATCAAGCTTAGCTACGAACTCAAAGCGTTTATCATGATCAGGACCGCTTTCTCCAACAAGCTCATACACGACTTCGCTCTCTGAATCAGCATATGCCTCCTCCTGGAGCATCGTCTTGTAATCCTTGCGGTTCTCGCCCTTATCAACAGCAGAGATATCCTCCTTCAGCTTATCGAGCACATACATCTCAGCTGTTTCCCAGCCTTGATCGAGATATATTGCCCCGATAACAGCCTCAAAGGTATTCTCCAGCAGCGATGGCTTATGCGCCCCACCATTCATGCTCTCTCCATGGCCAAGCAATAGATGCTCACCAAGATGCATTTCCTCTGCACGGTGCGACAGTGTAAGGTCACGCACCAGTGACGCACGAATCTTCGATAAGGTACCCTCCGTCTTATCTGGAAAATGCCTATAAAGGTATGTACTCATAGCAAGCTCAAGTACAGCATCCCCCAAAAATTCGAGTCTCTCGTTGTCCGGTACATCCTTTTTGCGAGCCTTCATCTCATTCGCATACGACGAATGTGTCAATGCCTCATCGAGAATAGCGAGATCATTAAACCGAACACCAAGATGCTCTGCCAGCTCTGTTAACTCCTTACGGCGATTCTCATAAATTTTCCAAGGCATATAGGCGTATTACTCCGCGTACTTCTTCAAGAGGATGCATGCATTATGCCCGCCAAAGCCAAAGGAATTGGATATGGCTGCACGTACAGTCTTCTCCTTTGCCTTATTCGGGACATAGTCCAGATCCATACCCTCATCTGGTGTCTCATAGTTGATTGTCGGAGGGAGGACATCATTCTCAATGGAAAGTGCTGTCGCTATACACTCAACGCCGCCAGCAGCTCCGAGAAGATGACCCGTCATGGACTTAATGGAGCTTACGGACACATCCTTTGCTGCATCCGCCCAAACCTTTTTGATCGCCTCGCTCTCACCAGCATCGTTCATATGTGTCGATGTACCATGTGCATTCACGTAGTCGACCTCAGATGCCTTCATTCCAGCATCATCAAGTGCAAGCTGCATGCATTTCGCCTGGTATACTCCATGAGGTGCAGGACTAGTGATATGATATGCATCAGAGTTGGAGCCATATCCGGCAATCTCTGCATAAATATGCGCGCCACGAGCCTTTGCATGCTCAAGGCTCTCTATTACCACGATACCTGAACCTTCGCCCATGACAAAACCGCTGCGGTTCTTATCAAACGGACGCGAAGCATGCTCTGGATCATCGTTATGATCTGAGCAGAGCGCCTTCATCTGGCAGAATCCACCGACAGCAGCAGGAGAAATGCTCGCCTCTGTACCACCTGCAACCATGACGTCTGCCTTTCCGTTCTGTATCAGACGGAAAGCATCACCGATGCAGTTCGTACCTGTCGCACATGCCGTAACGACACACTCTGAAGGGCCATGCAGTCCGAAATTGATTGCGACACGGCCTGCAGCCATATTGGCGATCATCATCGGTATGAAGAATGGGCTCAAGCGCTTAGGACCCTTAGCAAACAGCTTCTCATACTGCGTATGAAGTGTCTCCATACCTCCGATGCCTGCACCGACATATGTGCCTATGCGATCGCAATCCTCTTTCTCAAGATCCAGCCCTGCATCTTCTATCGCCATCTTAGCTGCAGCCACTGCAAACTGTGAATAGCGATCCATGCGTTTTGACTCCTTTGCATCCATATAGTCTGCCGGATCGAACCCATCGACCTCGCCGGCAATCTGTGAATTATATTCAGATGCATCGAAACGCGTTATCTTCCTGATTCCGCTCTTTCCAGCGATCAGGTTCTTCCAGAATTCATCCTTGCCTATGCCAATAGGAGTCACTGCTCCCATACCAGTTATAACTACTCTTCTCGTCAAAACAAACACCTCATTATGTATGCTCTTAGATAATCTATCAAATGAAAAAAGCGGGCTCAGCTCGCTTTTTCCACCTCGTCCCTGATCTTCGCAAAGATCTCCTTGACGGACAATATCTTCTTTATACGGTGGATATTCTCGCCGGTAAACACCAGCCCAGTCTCCACATCTCCCTGCTCAGCACGTATCAGTGCGCGAATGATACAGTAATTATGTCTGCAATTCTTCAGGCACTTATCACATGTCTTTGGTGGCATCTTACCCGCCTCAGAGAGGTCAACAAAGGGATTATGTACTGCTCGCCCCGGCAGTCCTACAGGGCTGTGTATAACACACACATCCTCCGGACGCGACTTCAGATAAAACTCCTTAAGCATAGGTGATGCATTAGATTCGAGGCTCGCTGCAAAACGAGATCCCATCTGTACACCATTCGCACCCATATTGAAAAGATCCGCCACATCCTGTCCCGTAAGTACTCCGCCAGCCGCTATGACTGGTAAAGACACAGCGGCACGGATATCAGGAATAAGCTCTTTTATGGAATGCGTAGTTCCTAGATGACCGCCTGCCTCCTTGCCTTCGACAACGATTGCCGTAGCTCCGAGACGCTCTGATATCTTAGCAAGCTTCACTGAAGATACGATTGGGACTATCGGTGTCCCTGTCTCACGTCCCCAGCCGAACATATCACGTGAGAATCCTGCACCTGCTACGACGAGATCGATCCCCTCGTCCATAGCTACATGCACAGCTTCCTTGAAGTTGCTTGCTGCAACCATGTTGTTTATGCCTATGACACCATCTGTCAATGATCTTGCCAGACGGATCTCATAGCGAAGCTCATCCTCTGACATACCGGAAGAGGCTATAAGCCCGATACCGCCTTCATTTGCGACCGCAGCCGCCAAACGCGCAGTCGAGAGCCGAATGGCCATGCCACCTTGCACGATCGGAATCTTTGCTGTCCGCGTGCCAATCTTCAGCTCTGGAAGCTTCACCTTAACTCCTCCATTCCATGTCCCCTACTGTAGAAAATCCCGTGACCAAGATCACGGGATTACCTAACCAGCCATGTCAGCCTTAGGATCAGTCCTGATCCTTATTCTTCTGCTGCTTGTCAATCTCGACGACAGCATCCTTTACGGTCTTGATCTTCTCAGCATCTTCATCAGGGATATCGATGCTGAAGTTATCCTCAAAAGCCATGATGAGCTCAACTATATCAAGCGAGTCAGCACCGAGATCATCAATGAATGTAGTGCTCGGCTCAATCTTATCCGTCTCTGCACTGAGCTGCTCACCAAGGATGTCCTTTACCTTCTCGAAAATTTCTTCCTGTCCCTTGTCGAAAACTTCTTCTGCCATTTCATTATCTCCTCTCTAGAAATAAACATCTCATCTTTAGAAACTCTTCTTATATCTGCATCACATGACCATGCCGCCATCTACATTGATGACCTGACCTGTGATATAAGCCGCCTCATCGGATACGAGGAATGCAACTGCATTGGCAACATCCTCAGGTTTTCCGACACGCGCCAGTGGAATATCCGCCAGCATGGCCTCTCGAACCTTATCAGAAAGCACAGCAGTCATATCTGTATCTATGCATCCAGGTGCCACCATGTTCACAGTAATGCCACGGGATGCAAGCTCCCTAGCTACTGATTTCGAGAAGCCGATGACACCCGCCTTGGATGCTGCATAGTTCGCCTGACCTGCATTGCCAACGAGACCTACTACAGAAGCCATGTTAACGATGCGGCCATAACGCTGCTTCATCATGATCTTCGAAACAGCCTTCGTGCACTGGAAAACTCCCCTGAGATTTGTATCAATAACGGTTTCCCAATCCTCATCCTTCATTCTCATGAGAAGCCCGTCACGCGTAACACCTGCATTATTTACAAGTATGTCTATACGCCCGAAGGTCTTCTTTACCTCCTCGACCATACTTGCAACAGATGATACATCTTTTACATCGGCCTGGATTGCAACAGCCTTACGCCCCATCTTGATGATAGCTTCCTTCACTTCCTCAGCCTTAGCCGAGCTGCCTGCGAAATTTACTGCAACATCAGCGCCTTCAGCCGCAAGACGAAGGGCTATCGCACGACCGATACCGCGGGAAGCACCTGTAACAAGTGCTGTCTTTCCCTCTAAGAGCATATTAGCGAACCTCCTTGAAATAGTCAAGCGTTTTTTTGAGTGACTCGATATTTTCAACGTTCATGCTCACGAGGTTACGATCAATCCGTTTATTGAAGCCGCAAAGCGTGCGTCCAGGTCCTGCCTCAACATACGTATCGGCACCAAAGTCCTGCATCGTCTTCACGCATTTCGTCCAGAGTACCGGATGTGCCGCCTGCTCGACAAGATTCTTCTTGATTTCGTCTGCCTTCGTCTCAGTCTCGCCCGTGAAGTTTGCAACAACTGGCACATTAGCATCGCGGATTTCCACCTTGTCAAGCTCTGCAGCGAGCTTCTCAGCTGCCGGCTGCATAAGCGTGCTATGGAATGGTGCACTGACCGGCAGAATAACACATTTCTTGGCTCCCGCCTCATTAAGGATCTTGACAGCAGCCTCAACACCGGCCGTAGCTCCTGCTATGACAATCTGGCCTGGGCAGTTGAAGTTTACTGCCTGAACGGCTTTACCTGTATCCGCCGAGGCCTTCGCGCAGGCGTCCTTTATGACATCCTCGCCAAGGCCAATGATGGCTGCCATTCCACCTTCTCCGACAGGAACAGCCTCCTGCATATACGCTCCACGTTTATGCACCAGGAGTACAGCATCCTGAAAATCCAGCACGCCAGCAGCAACGAGCGCAGAATATTCACCAAGGCTATGTCCACCGGTGATATCCGGCTCCACACCATTCTCCTTCAAAAGCTCATATGCAATCACGCTCATCGTCAGAATAGCAGGCTGTGTATTCGCTGTGAGCTTCAGGTCATCGGCAGGACCCTCGAAGCACATATTCATGATAGAATATCCAAGTGCCTCATCAGCCTCTTTGAAAAGTTTCTTCGCGATATCATAGTTATCGTAAAAATCTTTTCCCATACCGACCTTCTGCGCACCCTGTCCTGGGAATACGAATGCTACCTTATTCAAGCCCTAACACCTTTCCTTTCAACATACGGCATAAACGCCTCAATCGCATGCCTTTCCTGCCGCATCGAGTGCACCCGGCAGTCCATTCACAATGTCCTCTATGATCTTTTTTACTGGCTTTATATCATTCAGCATACCAGCAATCTGTCCTATCATCACAGAGCCCTTCTCCACATCGCCATCATGCGTCGCCATGCGGAGTCTTCCCGTGCCGAGCTTTTCAAGCTCTTCGACCGGTGCCCCCTCTTTCTCGAGGCGCTCGAACTCCTTTGTAAGCTTGTTGGCAAGCACACGCACCGGAGCACCAGTCGAACGTCCAGTAACGACTGTTGAGCGATCCCTTGCCTTCAGCACGAACTGCTTATAGTTCGGATGTGCAATGCACTCTTCGGACACAACGAAGCGGGATCCCATCTGTATAGCACATGCCCCCAGCGAAAAAGCTGCCGCCATGCCACGTGAATCCGCGATACCGCCGGCAGCAATAACCGGCACATCTACAGCATCAACGACCTGTGGCACGAGTGCCATAGTCGTTATGTCTCCAACATGTCCGCCGCTCTCTGTACCCTCAGCAATGACCGCATCAGCGCCAGAACGTGCTACGAGCCTCTTGGCAAGAGCCACTGACGCAACGACCGGAATAACCTTACAGCCTATCTCCTTAAGTGCAGGTACATATTCTGCAGGGTTGCCGGCGCCAGTCGTAACGACCTTCACGCGCTCCTCGACGATAACATTCATCACGTCCTTCACAAACGGTGAACGGAGCATTATATTTACGCCAAACGGCTTATCCGTCCAGCCCTTTGCCTTCTTTATCTCTTTCTGCAAAAGATCAGCAGGCATATTGCCAGCACCGATGATTCCAAGACCGCCGGCATTGGAGACAGCAGATGCGAGCTCGGCTGTGCCAATCCATGCCATGCCCCCCTGGAACACTGGGTACTTGATATTCAGCAGCCTGCAGATTGGGTTTTGTTCAAACATCAGGGGTATCCTCCTTATTCATTTCTGGACTTACCTGTCAGTGCAGCATCATCCAGTATTTCTTCTTTCATTATTGCTTCTTCTATATGGGCAAGCACATCGCCCTTCACATATCCATCGGCCATGCCAATGGCACTCTTGATAGATTTGGCACTTGATGATCCATGCGCTATGATACAGCACCCATCGACTCCAAGCAACGGAGCACCGCCATTTTCCTCTACATCAAGCCGTCTAGCCAGTTTCTTGCATGCCGGCATCAAGAGCAAGGCCCCGAGCTTTGCCCTGAGTCCGCCTTCTTTTACCGCTTCTTTCAAAAGACCTATAATCGTCTTCGCAAGACCCTCACCGAATTTGAGGACGACATTGCCGACAAAGCCATCGCATACGACTACATCGAATGTCCCCTTCGGGATATCGCGTCCTTCTGCATTTCCGAGGAAGTTGATTGTCTTCATCTGCTTTAGTAGGGGATATGTCGTACGTGCCTGTTCATTTCCCTTGGTCTCTTCTTCGCCTATATTAAGCAAGCCAACGCGCGGGTTTTCGATACCGAGAACGTACTTCGCATATACAGATCCCATCATCGCGCTCTGCATGAGGTGGCGGGGCTTGCAATCAACATTCGCGCCTGAGTCCATAAGCAGCGTCGTGCCCTCAGGACTCGGCATCGGTGTCGCAATTGATGGCCTGTCTATCCCTTTTATCCGCTTCAATATGAACTGTGCAGCAGTCACGGCTGCTCCCGTACTGCCTGCCGAAAGGACGGCATCGCATTCGCCTTCACTCACGAGCCGTGTCGCGACGACGACAGATGCATCTTTCTTCCTCATTACAGCCTTCGCAGGATGCTCTCCCATTCCTATTATCTCTGTCGTATGATGTATAGAAATATCGAGCTTATCCCATCCTGGTAATGTATCCAGAACCTCGCGGATCTGCGGCTCGTCCCCGACGAGCACAACGCTGCATCCATATTTTTTTGCTGCAGCAACCGAGCCTGTGACGATCTCCTTCGGAGCAAAGTCACCGCCCATCGCGTCAACCGCAATCTTCATCAGAATTCCTCCCCGGTCCACGCACAGCTGGTGCCATCAAGGCTCCAGAATAAACTTTGCGCGAAAGACCTCCTTCATATCCCTCTTCGTCATCACCCAAACAAAATGCCGATTCTCACGCTGGTGCATCAGCTTTGCCCTGGCAACGAGTCGATCACCTACATGCACTGGTGTCTTATACTTGATATTAGCAACTCCTGTCACTGCAGATGGTATTGCCGCGACGGCCTCAGCAAGGTCACATGCCTGGGCAAACATATACCGTGCCCTGGCAACCTTCGTCCCATCAAACGTCATAGCAGGAGTAATCTCCATGACGGATATCCCTGAAATTCCTGGGGTAAGGTCTATGATCCTTCCAGAATCATCGTCATGACCTTCAGATGTGTCCTCTGCCAGTCTGCGTACACGTTCGCGAAGCTCCGGTATTCCGAGCTCCATACGATCCAATCTGACGGTCTGCACGCTGACAGCAAGCATCTTGGCAAGCTCTTCATCTGTCATGAACGGTTTATCCCGCAGACGGGATGCAAGTAGTATCTGCCGTTCTCTTTTGTTTTTCCCTGCCATAATGTCACCCAGTCCTGCAGCCTGATAAGGCACATGATCTCATAATAATTTATGACCTGCTACTATGACCACGTCACACAGGCATTATAAACGATATGATTATAAAATGCAATAGCCTGAATGAAATTATTTCTACGCAGAATATGGCGAGAACAATAGAGAAACTATTAAAACGCGAAAGAATAGTGCATACAAATAATGAGCAGGACATAATCTCTTATATCCTGCTCATACAGCCATATCAGTCCTCATCGGACGTAATGACTTCCTTGCCATCATAATATCCGCATTCCGAGCATACGTGATGCGGCAGAACTGGTGCATGGCACTGCGGGCATGAAACATAACCCGGAGCCTCAAGCTTCCAGTTAGCACGGCGGCGATCACGACGCGCCTTGGACATTTTGCGCTTTGGTACTGCCATTTCGGGGTACACCTCCTCTATGGGATGCCGTTACGGAGCCTCCCTCTTACTTCTTCAATAGCTGCTGCAGATCCGCAAGTCTCGGATCCGGGACAAAGCGGTCGCAGCCACAGTCCCCTTTATTCAAATCGGCCCCGCACTTGGGGCAGAGCCCCCGGCAATCAGGCCGGCACAAGCTCTTCATCGGCTGAGCCGCAAGGATGGTATCACGCACAAGCCCCGAGATATCGATATAATCTCCCTCGAAGACATTCACATCACCATCTGCAGGCGTATGCTGAAACTCCTCTGCGAACTCGTGCTCCTGATGCTCCTTGAAAGAACCAAGGCATCTGTCGCACACAAAAGCCTTCTCGCAAGAAATGACGCCCGAAACGCGCCATGCACTTCCAGTGAATTCGGCCTTCCCTTCGACGCGTATGTCACCGGGAAAAGAATACTCCGGATGTACGGCATCTATTGCTTCGGCTGTCGTCACAAACGAGAACGGCAACGGCTGCATGATACCTTTGTGGGCATCTGCAATCATTATCTTCATCCAGCATCAACCTCAATCCATTATAGCGGCATGAATTTTCAATGTCAAGCATTGAGCATATTTTTATAGAAAAAACTTTACGCCATCATAAATGTCATCGGTCATTCTCCAAGCCTGTGTCCGATTTCCATCACAGCCGCCCTCTGCACCTCTTTGAGTGGAACATCATGCTCGGTGGCTGCGCGGCTGGCGTCATCATACTCTGCAGATATCGAAACGATATGACCTCCATATGCGCTGACCTTGCAGGTGATATCACCATACGCAGTATGCGCAACAGCCATGCTCCTCGATGCCTCTACACGCTCTGCTACCGGACGCACGCGCAGCCCTATCGTCGTCGTTTCCTTGAAGATGATTCCTATGCATGAATCCTTCACACTGTCATCGACAAGAACCGAAAGCATGACAGATGGACGATTTTTCTTCATATATATAGGAGTCATCCACACGTCTTTTGCGCCCGCATCAAAGAGCCTTTCCATGACATATCCGTAAATTTCTGGCTCCATATTATCGATATTAGTCTCTATGACGCTGAGATCTTGTCTCTTGTCTTCACCATACTCGCCTATATATACACGAAGCACGTTCGGTATACTAAGCTCGCGTGACCCCGCTCCGTAAGCTGTCTTCTCAGTAACGAATCCGACTGGAAGCCCATCGCTATACTCAGCTAAAGCATGTATGACACCGGCTCCGGTCGGTGTCGTAAGCTCGACCTCGTCTCCTGCATGATACATGGGAAATCCGATGAGGAGTTCTGCCGTAGCAGGAGCTGGCACAGGCATAACCCCATGCGCACATTCAACAAAACCAGATCCGGTGTTCACACGAGACACGAACACCTTCTCTATATCGAGATAATCAAGACATATAGCCATACCGACAATATCTATGATAGAATCCACAGCGCCTACTTCATGGAAGACCACCTTATCTGCATCGATACCGTGCACATGTCCTTCTGCCTCCGCTATAGCAACAAAGACATCTTCTGCCACACGTTTTACACCCGGTTGCAGATCTGATTCCTCTATCATCTGCCTTATGCACGGCCATGTCCGATGGATATGGAAATGAGCTTTCTTGCTAGTTCCCGGTTTATTCGTATGTTCTTGCTTCCACTGATCCTCTGGTCTTATACCATCCTTCAAGCGTACATCTACGAATCTAGCAGCAATTCCGTTCCGTCTTACAGAGGATATGCTTATATCTGCTTCTAAAGCGGCTGCCAGCTTTCCGAGTTCGTCAATCAGATAATCCTCCGGTACGCCAGCGTCAAGAAGTGCTCCAAGCAGCATATTCCCACTTATACCTGCAAAGCAGTCAAGATATAAAGCCTTCATCGCAGCTCCTCCGAAGTCTTATTTTTCATTTTCGCCACGCGCGATCTGGTTTTCATTAACCGGTGTATTCACCTGATTCTTCGCCTGCTGAATAACGCTCATTGCATTCTGAAGGCTTGACAGCATCGTATCGAATACCTGGTTGGCATACGTGAGTGCACCATCATGAAGCTGATTAGCATAGTTTATAGCATCCTGACGGCGCTGGCTTGCTTCAGCATCTGTCCGTTCTATGAGCTCCTTCTGCTGGGCAGCCGTCTGCTCCATTATGAGGCGCGCCTTCTCCTTTGCCTGCACCACGACCTCATCTTCGTCTGTAAGTTTCTCTGCATACTGCTTCGCTTTATCTATGATACGATCGGCATCCTGATGCGCATCATCTATGATCTGCTGACGATCATGCATGATGCCCTCCGCCTTCTGCAACTCCATAGGCAGCTCTTTACGGAGATCATCTACAAGATGTACAAGATCGTTGTCATCAATCAAGCACTTGTTAGAAAGTGGCACTCTCTTGGATGTCACAACAAGGTTCTCAATCTTATCCAAAATGTTCTTTACTGCCATAATCAATCCTGCTTTCTTATCTATCTATCATCTATTTAAACGGCAATCTCACTTCAGGTACTGCCGCCCTTCTCTGCCACTGCCCTTTCTACGCATTCCGGCACTAGTCCATGGATGTCACCGCCGAATCCGGCTATCTCGCGGACAGCGGATGAACTCACGAATGAGTATTCATGAGATGAGTAAAGGAATACGGTCTCAACCGATGGATCCAGATGCCTGAGCAGCTTTTCCTCTGTCTGTTCATACTCGAAATCCGTAACGGAACGCAGCCCACGTACGATGATATGTACGTCCTTCTTGCTCATATAATCGGTGAGCAGCCCATCAAAAGAATCAACCTCAATGTTTGGGATATCCGACGTCGATTGCCGTATGAGCCTCATGCGCTCTTCCACTGAAAAGAAAGGTTCTTTGCGAATATTGTGGAAGACCACGACTATCAGTCTATCGAATATCTTTGCCGCACGCCGAAATATATCAATATGTCCATTAGTGACAGGATCGAAACTGCCAGAGCATACCGCTGTCTTCACTGTAAACCGCCGCCTTTCGATGGAACATTATAACGAAAAAAATATATTTTCGTCGTCGTCCCATAGTCCTTCGTACGTGAAAGCGTCAGATGCCCAGTTTCTGCAGGAGGCTTCTCATCACCACCGCACTCTATGACGACGAGCGCATCATCATTTAGGAGTACACCATCGGATAATGCATCGAATGCGCGCTGCCAAAGCCCCTTGCGGTACGGTGGATCGCAAAACACGATATCGAACTTTCGTCCATTCCGTTTAAGCATGCTAAGCATATGCACGGCATCACCGCCCATAATCTCAGTGCGTCCATCAAGATGTGTATGCACTGCATTGTCAGCTATCAATTTTTTTGTCGCCTTATCGATAAAGATAGCCGAAGACGCACCACGGCTCAACGCTTCAAGTCCGAGCGCGCCGGTGCCTGCAAATATATCAAGGACATCGGCATCGATGACCTTGCTGCCTATTATGTTGAAAAGCGATTCCTTCACCCGGTCTGCCGTAGGTCTGGTAGTAGAGCCGGGAGGTGTCTTAAGCTTAGTACCCCGTGCACTCCCAGCAATAATACGCATAAAAGTCCCCCCGTCACAGTATACGCTTTTTTGCATGTATGTGCCATTATTAATCAGCGTACCCTGTATTCTACCACATTTTAGAAGATATGAACAGTACTGTTTTTTCCAGGAATATACCACAAAAGCCACTGGCAATTCCATTTAGTTCATATATAATACACTTTGTGATATACTATATGAACAATATCATGACTACAGGAGGGGTGATATCGTTGCGCTTATGGATATCTATCGTACTATTTATAGCTGCAGCAGTATTCAGCTGGCAGCAGTCCATACATATACCGGAATCGAATTTTACGCCAGTAAATGCTTCTATAAATGCGAATAGCTCGATACTTCTTCTGCCATTGGACGGACGCCCGCCATGCCGCAAGGCCGTCATGGATATCGGAGCGATAGCTGGCACCAAAGTTGACATTCCACCATCCGAACTGATGGACTATTATTCAAAGCCCGGCGACACGAAGGGGCTTAGGCAATGGGTCATGGACAATGCTAATGGACATTCTGCCATCATATTATCTGCCGATCAGCTGATATATGGAGGTCTGCTCGCCGCTCGTGAAGGCAGCAAGGAAGACAGAAATACCGATGATGCAGAGGCTTTTTTGCGTCAGCTGCACCAACGCTACCCGCATATCCCCATATACGTCTTCAGCATATTGCCGCGCATTACTCCTCCCGATAGCATTGATGGTTATTACGATAAGAAATACATCCTGCGCTACTCAAGGCTCATGGGACGCTGGTACAAGCTTGGTGACCCTGATGACTATGAAGAGGCTCAGGTATTCAAGGAAAAGATCAACCCTGATAGTCTCCTCTCCTATGAATCTGTATTCCGCAATAGTACGAAGATAAACGATATGCTCATCAATCTGGCTCATGAAGGCATACTTCACGAGCTCGTACTCGGTCAGGACGATGGAGAAGAGTATAGCATACCAAATATAGAAAAAGAAAAATTGCGCTCACATATAAGCCTTGTAGGCGCAAAGAACGTCAAGATAACACACGGTGCCGACGAGATAGCTATGCTGCTGGTAGCCGAAATAACCTCGGGGCATCAAAAGCCAAAGGTATATGTAGACTGGAATGACCGAAGCACTCCGGATATTGTCATGCCATATATGGCAATCAGCATGGAAAAGACCATAGAAGACAAGCTTTCTCTCATTGGTGCCATGCGCACTGCTTCGCCTGATGATGCAGACTTCATACTTTTTGTTTCATGCGGTTCCACAGAGTCTATGGACTCCAGGCTCCGTTCCGTCCGCCGTATAAAATCCTATATGGATCATAGATATAAGATTGCACTAGTTGACCTCAGCAAGCATTTCACCGCGGAAGAAACACTTATGCCGCTCATGATAAAAGAAAACGTACCGCTTCATTCAATGATAGCATATTCTGGATGGAACACGGCCAGCAACTCTGTCGGAACAGCTCTCGCACAAGCAGTGACAATGACTGCAGCAGAAAATACCGTCCGCTCTAAAGCCGAGGCCGCCGCCCTCTGGCAGAGAAATGTCAAATTCTTGGATGGACGTTTCATGGAAGATTATTTCTATCTAAAGGATGTCATATCACTTATAGATATTACACTGAAAAAATCAGGCTACACGAACGTCTATGATCTAGATCTCGAGCACAATTACATATGGTGTACAGCGATGCTAAGGAAGGCTATGTCTGACAGGCTCTATAGCTTCAAACATACGCGTTCATTCCTACAGCCTATAAAAATAGACACGCCGGACGGAGCTGCCCTGATGCGTGTCAAATCACTGGATATAGATACGAGCTTCCCATGGCCGCGTACCTTTGAAATATATATGGATGCCATGCCATATGTCGAGACATCTCACTGATGTTATCAGCTTTTTCCTGCCTTTCCGTTCACATAAAGAGCACGTACACGTATGTCTACGCCATGGACAAGCATACCCGTCATATACTCGACTGATTCCTTGGCTTTTTCCTGAAGCTTCGCCACGAGCACAGGTATTGTGCTGCCATACGACAGGGTTATCTCACACATCAGCATGAGCCCTTGATCCTCACCATCCTTCATCTGATGGTGGACATCCACTTTATCCACGCGCTCTACATGATCTTCATGCGTCAGCGCATGACGCACCATAGCTTTTATCACAGAGTCATCGATACTAAGCTTCCCATAGAAGCTGAACACCGGGCGCACGATCGATTTTTCTCCCAGCCTGCGCCTTTTCGTGCGAGAACGCCTAAAAAAAGATTGTATTGGATCGATAAGGAATCCTGATGCGTGGGGCTTGAGCTCAATCGTAGGCACAGGCACGATATGCTTGCCCTGTTTTAGCCTATAGAACCTCGCCTTTTCTATCTCCCTCTTCGTCGCTATATCCTCTATATGGATGATCTTGGCGATAGACGGAAGCTTCAGCGTCTTAGCGATGCGCTGTACCATGTTCTCAGACGTTCCCAGTATCAAGATACGATGTGGCTTCGTCTTCTTGATGGCTTCGGACACTTCTTCTGCATGACCTGGCAGGACAAATATTGCACGCCTCACTGCCATGATCTTGCTCTTTTCCTGTTTTGCAGAATGCCCGGCTATGATCTTGCCATTCTTGATCAGTATACCGTCATCGATGATAGCATCAGCCTTATTCTTGTATGCGACCATGAGCGCGCGATGGCTTTTGCCTGTCCCGCTTGGGCCGACCAGCGCTATCACGTCCATAACCTGCCTCCATCATATATCTTCTTCACGGTAGAACTTCTCTGCGTACTTGTCTTCTATCGTGAAAATACCAAGCTCTAGCGGTTCACGGATCGATGGTCCATGGAAATCTGATCCACCGGATATCAAGATACCATACTTTTCCGCAAGAGCCTTATACCTTTCAACATCCGCCGCATTATGTCGCGGGTAAAACGCCTCAATACCCTCCATACCAAGCTGCAACAGCCTTTCGACGAGTATATCGTCACCGATGAGCTTAGGATGTGCCAATACCGGGATACCTCCAGCATCTTTTATGCATTTTATGATATCGGCTGCTTCCATGCGGTAATGCTCTTCATACGCAGGACGCCCCTTTGCAAGAACTGCATCAAAAGCCGCACTGACCGAGGGAAACAGTCCCTTCTCCACGAGAGCACGCGCTATATGCGGTCTGCTGATTGCCTTGCTCATACCGGCTATCTTCAATACATCTGCTTCCGTAATGCCATATCCCAGACCACGAAGATTCTCTACCATCTTCGAAAATCTGGTCCACCTCGCCTCAACGATATCATTCAGGCTATCTGAAAGATTTTTATCATATATATCGATATCATATCCGAGGATATGAACCTCATGCTCCGTATTTTGTGCACTGAACTCAATACCCGGTATTACGCGCATACCATGCCCTGGCAACATTCCAGCCTCATAAAGATTCCTGAGTCCATCAACGTTATCATGGTCGGTTATAGCTATATATCTCAGCCCTGCTTGCCGTGCCATTGATAGGATCTTTTCAGGGGCATATTGACCATCAGACGCCGTAGTATGTATATGCAGATCGCTTGACATAAACGAAAAATCTCCTTTAGCGAGGCTCTACAATCAACTTTATTGCCGTCCTGCGCTCACCATCTATCTCTATATCTGTAAATGCAGGTACACAGACCAGATCCATTCCCTGAGATGCCACGAAGCCGCGTGCTATCGCAACCGCCTTAACAGCCTGGTTCAGCGCGCCAGCCCCAACAGCCTGCATTTCAGCAGACTCAGACTCACGCAGTACGCCCGCCAGAGCTCCTGCAACTGAATTAGGATTTGATCTCGATGAAACTTTCAGTATATCCATGCACCATGCACATCCTTTCATAATCATATATTTATTACAGCATTTTTATTATTCTCTAAAAAATCCGTAAATCCTCCTTTCAGCGATTTCCCATCTCATCCTCGCGTAGCTGCAGCCTCTCGATACGCGTAGTCCGGTAAGATGAATCATCTATTGTTATGATTACTGCACTATATACACAAGGACCATCTGCTACGTCAAAGCGCACAGGCCTACATGACAGGAACTTCTCAAGGATCTTATCCGTCTTTACACCGAGTACCGAATTCCACGGTCCAGTCATACCAAGGTCCGTTATATATGCGGTGCCATTTGGAAGCAGTCGATCATCAGCCGTCTGTATATGCGTATGCGTGCCAGCAACGGCATTGACGCGTCCATCAAGATACCACCCCATCGCCATCTTCTCGGAGGTCGTCTCTGCATGGAAATCCAATATCACTACATCGGCCTCATCCCCGATATCCTCGAGCATATCATCCACAACACGGAATGGATCATCGAGAGCTGGCATGAATGCGCGCCCCGAGAGATTCATTACAGCTATATTCGCTTTGCGAAATGGGTATATACACCATCCTTTTCCCGGCGTGCCGTCAGGGTAGTTGCCGGGGCGCACCAGGTATGGCTCATCATCTATGAAGTCCAGCACATCCTTCTTATCCCAGACATGATTGCCAGATGTAACAATATCTGCACCAGCTGCATAAAGTTCATCCAGTGATTTGCGCGTAAACCCTTTTCCTCCAGCTGAGTTCTCACCATTCACGATGACGACGTCGATATCATACTTCTTCCTGAGATCCGGCGTATATCTGGAAAAGGCCTTGCGCCCTGGACGTCCTACCACATCACCGGTCATCATAATCTTCATTATAGTTCCTCCCTGGACAGTCCAAGCCATCATTTACTATAAATCATTACACGCCCACCGTCACTTATGCCTATAATATGCTTCGGTGTGCTGCTTTTCTTAAGGCTTCCCATAAGACGGTCTATGCTATCATATGGCAGCTCTGTACCCTCAGGCAGCTCGGGCAAATGCTCAACTAACAAAGCATCCCCAAAGTAATCTACTGTCAGACCCGCCAGCATGCGTATTTCTCCCTGACTGACCGTATCTGCATCACGTTTCAAATGCAAAAAAGACGTATGTTCATGGCCTTCGAGTGACACATCTACCATGCCGCCTATTATGCCAGCAAGACTATGATATGTGAGTATACTCTCATCCACGAGTTCCCTGAACTTATCGTACTCCTCCCGGCTCGGCACGATAGACAGCGAAATAATAAAGTCAATCGTACCGCCTTGCGCATCATAGTCGATCATCGAAATCTCGGGGTAACACGCTAAAAGTGAAGCCAAAAGTTGCATACTGTTCCTGTCAGCTGCGTTTTTATTCAATGGTATCTTATTCCCCCACTCCGATAGAACAGGGGTGCCCCATATGGAACACCCCTGCCATACAATCTTTTATATCACTTACTTCGCATAGTCGACGGCGCGCGTCTCCCTTATCACGGTAACCTTTATCTGACCCGGATACTCCAGCTCACTCTCAATCTTCTTCGAGACATCATGAGCCAGCGCCGCAGCACCTGCATCGTCTACGCTATCAGGCTTCACGATAACGCGGATTTCTCGTCCCGCCTGTATCGCGAAGCAGTTATCAACACCATCGAAAGACTTTGCGATCTCCTCAAGCCTTGTAAGCCGTTTCATATATGCCTCAAGACTCTCACGGCGCGCGCCAGGGCGTGCAGCCGACACTGCATCTGCCGCAGCGACGAGCACAGCCTCCACGGTCATGATCTCAACGCCGCCATGATGTGCGGCAATCGCATTGACAACTTCCTTCGACTCGCGATACTTATTCGCAAGGTTTGCGCCTATCTCAGCATGCGGACCCTCAACATCCCTGTCGACTGCTTTACCGATATCATGCAGCAGGCCTGCACGCTTTGCGAGCATGACATCCACACCGAGCTCAGATGCCATGACACCCGCAAGGTGCGAAACCTCAATGGAATGTTGTAGGACGTTCTGACCGTAGCTGGTACGATACTTCAGCCTTCCGATAAGACGTATCTCCTCAGGATGAAGTCCATGGACTCCAGTCTCAAACGTTGCCTGCTCTCCAGCTTCCTTGATACGCTGATCTACCTCACGGCGCGCTTTTTCTACCATTTCCTCAATGCGCGCCGGATGAATCCTGCCGTCCTGGATAAGCTTCTCCAGCGCAATGCGTGCCACTTCGCGACGCACTGGATCAAATCCTGACAATATTACAGCCTCAGGCGTATCATCTATGATAAGCTCAATCCCTGTCATGGTCTCAAGGGCGCGTATATTGCGTCCCTCTCGTCCGATGATACGACCTTTCATCTCATCATTAGGCAGCGCTACGACCGATACCGTCGTCTCCGCCACATAATCCGCAGCACAGCGCTGTATTGCTTGTGAAAGGATATTGCGAGCCTTCTTGTCCGCCTCATCCTTCGTCTGCTGCTCATATTCCTTTATGAGAATTGCCTTCTCATGCTTTAATTCTTCCTCAGCTTCAGCCATTAAAAGGCTCTTAGCCTCATCTGCAGTAAGATTCGATATACGCTCAAGCTCTGCCTTCTGGCGATCATGCAGTTCCGCTGCTTCAGCCTGCATCTTATCAAGCTTCGCTTCTTTGCCTGCAAGCGCGCTCTCCTTCTTCTCTACAGACTCGATCTTACGATCCAGGTTCTCTTCCTTCTGGACGACACGGCGCTCCTGCCTCTGCAGCTCGCCGCGGCGCTCACGTGTATCGTGATCAAGCTCCTGCCTTTGCCTCTGGATATCCTCCTTGGCCTCAAGCAGTGCCTCTTTCTTTTTTGCCTCTCCCTGCTCCTCTGCTCTAGCGACAATACGCTTCGCCTCTTCTTCTGCAGAGCCTATTGCCTTCTCTGCGGAGCTCTTCCGGACGAAATATCCGGCTCCAGCACCGATAACAGCAGCAAGGATACCTGCCAATACAGTCTCGATAATTCCCACCCCCTGAAAATGGAAAGATATTTCTATCAAATAATTATATGCCATCTGTTCGCTATGACAGCATCAGCACAGACGTACAGTCATGTGGCATTAGAATACCCCGGTTACTGCCGGCGCCTTCTAAAAATCGTTCCCGTGCGCTGCCCTTTTCCAGGCATCACAAAGAGAACTGATGCACGTATGTATACCTTTCTATTTTAAATTCTTTTCACATTACTGTCAAGCGCACCTATTACTTCGTAGCTGCACCGACGATCTGACCTACCATGAACTCTGGGTCGTACTCGATAGATATCTTACGGATAGTACCAGCCTTCACTGCAAAATTCATGATCTGATTTCCAAACACGTATGAGAATATCGTCTGTCCACCGACAAGCTGCACGTAGTCCGCTCTGCCATATATATTCCCGACAGCCGAAGCATCCATTCCGACGGTGACACCAGCAGGTGTCGCCATCCCCTCATACTCTGTCTCTACACGTATTACACCGTTTCTGCGATCCGCATATATATACCATATAGAAAAATGTCCCTTATAATCGGCACGTGCCATGCTATATGGACGTATGACGCCCGCTTTAGCAGGTATATCATGGAGCGTCGTCGGCTTACCATATACGCCCTCAACATATGACATCTCTGAGCCGAGGCCTACGCCTTCTATGCCTATATCTTGATCGGAATGCAATCTTGCCATTGCCGGTACAGCAATAAGCATAAAAGCAGCAACTAAAACAAGAATCCTCTTCAAAATAATTCTCCTCTCAGTTCTCCAGCATCATCTTAACGATATCCTGACGGCTGATGATTCCAACCAGCCGCTCACCGTCCAGTATCGGAACACGTTTTATGTGATGCTTAAGCATGATCTGACCTACACGGCTCACATCCTCATCCTGCTGCATTGTAATGACATCTTGAGTCATGATCTCACGCGCAGTCATAGCTGCCACCTTGCGGAACGACTCACGATACTCTTTCAGTCCTTTTCCATATATGACTGCACCGAGCAGTGTAAATACCTCCGGTGCCTCTGGAGCCAGTTCATGCTGCATGAGATCTCCCTCACTGACGATACCTATGATATGGCCTTCCTCATCTACTACCGGAAGACCAGAAAACTTATGATTCACCAGCGTCTCTGCGATTTCCCTAATGCTGGCATCCGGCTTCACCGTTACCAGTTCCCTTGTCATTATATCTTTTGCAACCATTTCCAGCACCCCTCTCTATCTCATAAACAAATATTCTTCTCACACCCTTCTCAATCCTTCCTTATATGTCGTTAAACAATAAATTCTAAGAAGGATTTCGATTTATTTTCTCTAATTTACCCATAGAAGAAATTTTCATCAAATGAAAGGAATGACAGGCATGGACGTTAAGAAGAAAATCTCATCTGTCGTAATGGCCGGTATGCTGGGCATGTCAGCAGTCTATGGCTCCTACGTACTGACACCACCTCCACAGGCTGAAGCGAGCATAATCGGTGATGTGATTGGCTCCGTTGCTAACGCAGCCATTGCAAAGAAGCAGGCCCGCGAATACATCAAGTACTATAATAATGATGAAAAAGGCCGTCAGGAATTCATGACGAAGGTAAAGGAGCAGTATAAAGAGGACAAAAGCGGCCTATATAATGACCGCCTTAATATGATCATAACTTCGCTGTCAGGAGCGATTGCATCGATAGACCCATCAATAAATGATAAGCCATATGCGTATTATGTGAACGATGACGAGAGCTTCAACGCTTTCTGCACACTCGGTCACAATATGAGCGTAAATAAAGGACTTTTCTCGATACTCGACAACAATGATGAGATTGCCGTAGTGCTCGGTCATGAAATGGGGCATGGCCAAAAGGATCATCCAGCGAAGGGCATGGATAAGGTCATCAACAAGCAGGCAATAGCTTCTATCCTCGTATCTGCTACCGGTGATACCGCCGTCGGCAATGCCGTAGGCAGTATTGCGCTGAACCAGTCTATAGCAAAGACCACGAAGAAGCAAGAATGGGAAGCAGATAACCTTTCATTTGACTATATCATACATTCAAATTTCAATCCTGGCGCCACTGCAGCCGTATGGCAACGCGTCATCGATAAATCAGGCAACAATGAGCAGAACTCGCTCGGTGCATTCCTGGATCCGTCAGATCATCCGACGAACCTGGAGCGTAGAGATAATTACGTGAATAAGCTTTATGAATTCAGTGGAAATCATGTAACCGTCAAGGATGGTACTGTCTACGTAAACGATAAGGTGTTCACGAAGCCAGCTGCCTATGGCAGCATGAGTGCTGCTGAGCGCTCCTATTTCGTACTCGGAAACCTAGCGGCAGCATATCATAATGGCCATAGCAAAAATGATATAACAGTTGATAATGGCGTGGTAATGATGGGCGTGCAGCCGATAATGACAGCAGTATCCGGTGATGAAGCAGCAGATGTGCTCGCTAAGCGCCTCCAGGAAATCAAATAATCCCAGATATAAAAAAGCCTGCAGCATCGGCTGCAGGCTTTTCTTGTCAACTACGTTCGTGGCGTGGATGTTCTTCGACGATCGCTATTGCTTTTGCCAGCTCCTCTATGACCTTGGCGCGGACTGAGAAATCCATCGAACCGCTACGCGCTATTACGTCACCTCTATCCGTCGATACATAGCGCGGCGGAAGGTTGTTCAGTGCTATAGCCATGATATCCATCTTGCATTGGTCGCAGTTGCAACACCTTGGATATCTCTTCAGTACATCGTCAAGCATACTGCTTACAGAATCCTCCATAAGGTTCTTCACTTTCAGCACACGAATGCCTCCCCTTCTTACATATCAACGTTTACCTGCATACTGCCACGCACATACATGCTTCTCTATGAAGTCGATGGATGCAAACAGCAGCAGACCTATGACGCTCAAGACCACGATTCCCGCGTACATATCAAGATAATTCACACGCAGCCACGCGTCCATTATGAAATATCCCATACCATACTCCGTGCCGTATGTCTCCGTGAAAAACAGCACAGAGATAGCTGTAGCCATAGCCACGCGCACGGCGGTAATGAATTTAGGCAGCACCGCCGGCCAGAGTACATCACTGAATATACTGCCGAAGCTCGCTCCGAGCGATCGAAAAACATAGTATGTTTCCTCTGGAATTGCCCGTATCGAATCCCTGACGGCAACTGTTACCTGAAATACTATTATAAGGAAGATCATCAATACCTTTGATATTTCCCCCACTCCACATAATAACATAAGTATGGGTAAAAGTGCAATCTTTGGCACAGGATATAAAAGGTATACTATCGGCGCAAGGAATTTATCAACGGTTTTTACATATCCCATGACAAGGCCGAGCGGATACCCGATCCCGACCGCCGCGACAAGACCTGCTGCGATACGCCATAAGCTAAGTCCGGCATGCGCAGCTATATCGCCAGAGAAGATGAGACCCAATCGCTCGAAAACCTTCAACGGCCTCGGCACTATCGGTGCGTCCATCATAACAGCAACTCCCTGCCATAAGATGAGCAATACAACAGCTGCAATGGCGGCTGTCAGCAATGGTCTAAGCCACCCCGGCAGCATCCTTGTATATTTTCTCATGTTCATATACATCATGAAGCTGCCTTCTTTATCAATCCACGCAATCTGCTGCTCATCGCAAGAAATTCCTCCCCATCGCGTGCTTTCCTGTATCCAAACAATGGATTATCAATTTGTTCAAGTATCCTTCCACCACGAGCAGACAGCACCACTATCTTCTGTCCTAAGTAAATCGCTTCGTCTACGTAATGTGTAACCAAGAGCGTCGTCACGTGACCGGAATTCCATAGTGAAAGGAATACGTCCTGCATTTCATCCCGAGTTATCGCATCTAGTGCAGAAAAAGGTTCGTCCATCAAGAGTACATCAGGGCTCAAGAGGAATGCGCGTGCCAGTGCCGCCCTCTGCTGCTGGCCTCCTGATAGTTCTCCAGGATACCTGTTGCCAAGGTCACCAATCCCAAGTCGATTTTTTATATTTTCCACTGCTGCAGAATCTGCCTTCGTTCCATACTTCACGCGTATGCCTAGGGCTATATTCTCGTCGACCGTCCTCCATGGAAGAAGTCCGTAGCTTTGCGGCATATAGCCTATACGCTGCGATTTCGGGTCTGTAGGCTTCCCGCCTACCATGACCTTCCCGCTATCAAGATGTATCAGATCTGCCGCTGCCTTCAGTAACGTCGACTTGCCGCACCCAGATGGTCCGATGATGGCACATGTTGAGCCTGCCGGCACAGCTAACGAAAAATCACAAACCACATGATCTGCCACACCGGGATACCTTACAGATACATGCTGATATTCCAAAGCCGCACCACTCATTTAGCTATCACATCCGAGACGATATCATTATATCCGAAGCTGCTCTTTACGAGCCCCTTCTTAATAAGCCAGCTCATGCATGCCGAGATATCCTCTTCATTAGGGAGTACGGCCTCACGGTACTTAGGCAGGACAAGTGCTGAGCGAGACGCTGGTGGGAATCCGCCCTTCTCTATCACGATGTCCATATACTCTTCAGGCGGAGTCTCATTCAGGTAATGCACAGCCTTGTTATATGCACGGTAAAAAGCCTGTATTTCTGCCTTCTTGCCAGAAACGGCCTTTTCTGTAAACATCACGACGCCTGGATTTATGCCCATCTCTTTCGCGCTCGTCACGCTGACACAGCCATTAGACATCGCAATGCTATCCATCGGCTCTGGGAGCGTTGCAGCTGTCAGCTTTCCACTCTGCAGCATTTCAAGACGTGCTGGGATCTGCGGTATAGCGACCTTGTTTATGCTGTCCGGCTTCATGCCCGCCTTCTCTAATATCCTGTCTGTTACATACTCGATTATCGTGTTCTTGGATACGGCAACGTCTTTACCGGCAAGCATCTTAGGATCCTTGGTGCCAGCTGCCTTCCCGGCAACGAGTCTATAGTCGCCGTCTGTAGCAGAGGTCACCTTCACATCAAAGCCGCCGTCCTTAGCAAACCCCACGGCAAGCAGGTCAGACACTGCGCCATCGAGATTACCGCTCTGCAGTGCTGAGTCCCTGTCCATAGCGCTCTTGAACTGCTGGAGGTCAACCTTCAGTCCTTCTTCCGCGAAATATCCCTTTTCCTGGGCTATTATGAACGGTAACGAGCATGTATCTGGCATCAATCCTACCTTCAGCTCGCTCAGCTTCTCATCATGGTGACCGCAGCCAGCAGCTGTCGCAACCATGAGTACTGCTGCTAAAAGTGCAAGAAAACTTTTGAACTTGTTCATATACAAAACGTCCCTCCATAATCACCTGAACATATCGGTAAAAGACTTAGCACCATCGCCAACATATCGAAACAGGCGATTTATCGTGCCCTCATTCTCATGATATGCCTTCTCTGCGGCAGCCCTCGTCTCAGACGCTTGCTGCTTGAGCTGCTGTGCTTCACCTATCTTCTTATTTACGTTGTCGAGCATTTCCTGCGCATCTGACAGTGCTGCGTCCAACTCACCAGACTCGCTTCCATTCTTTGCCTGAGCAGCCTTATTCGATGACGCGGCATCGCTAAGCTTCTTATCTCGTCCAGTGATCTTATCCCTTATCTTTTCCAAAGCCGAACGCCCATCCGTTTCTTGACGGATCCCATCGGCGTCATTCTGCAGGCTTCCCCTCTGCTCAGCAAGTCTTTTTCTCTTCGCTTCGAGCTCAGCCTTCTTCTGCTCTAGTTCCTTCTTTTTCGCTGAGAGCTCAGACTCCCTCTTGCCTATCTCGCTCTCACGCCGTTGCAATTCATATTTGGAATGCAAAGCATCGTTCTCGGCCAATTGCTCTTTGTCATGCACATAGCCTGTGACACCGAATCCAACTATCAATGCCGCAGCAAACACACCTGCCAATATCATCAACCTTTTACGCTTCCTGCTCTTTGCATTTGACGTGTTTATAGGCTGGCTCGATGGGTGGTTACCCTTCGCCGGTGGCAGTTCGCGTACACCATGAGTTTTCGTGCGCATGATGACCGTCTTATCCATATCCTCATGACGCAGTTCCTGCGTATCATCAAGCTTCATAGCCATTATGCCTCCGATAAATATACCCAACTACCATAACATACATCGTCCATTCTACATCAAAAACATCATACAGGCAACTGCCCAAAATGTGTTTATTTTATCGCGGTATAGGATATCTGGCTCTGCTGCCATCTTCTTATGAAATGACTCACTTCATACTTGATAAGCCACCGTATCCCTGCTAAACTGCATTACGGGGGGATTACGATGATCGATTGCACGGCTATCATAGCCGAATATAACCCGTTTCATAACGGTCATGCATATCAGATAAAAAAAGCCAAGGAGCTTACGGGAAATGCACCTGTAATCATACTTATGAGTGGCAGCTTCACAGAGCGTGGAAGCTCAGCTATCCTAAGCAAATGGTCGCGCGCAAAGGCCGCTATCATGAATGGCGCAGACATAGTCATAGAGCTGCCGTTCTGCTTTGCCGTACGGAGCGCAGAGCATTTTGCACGTGGCGGCATACAGCTTCTTTCAAAATTAGGTATCCGTGGTAAGCTCGCATTTGGTATAGAGGGAGATGATCCAGACCTTCCCCACTCATTGCAGCGGGCCGCATCTGCCTCTGAGGATGCTATATCACCCATACTGAGATCTCATCTTAAGCGAGGTGCCAGCTACGGCGCTGCACGTGCCGCTGCACTCGCCTCCATCTCCGGCGCATCCTCCTCATCATTACGTATGCCGAATAATATACTCGCAGTCGAATATCTTCGTGCGTTGCGCGGCTCTAGATTTTCCCCACTGATGATAAAGCGAATAGGTGCAGGGTATTCATCAGAATCTATTACTCCTTCACCTGAAAGTGGTGATATACCTTCAGGTTTTCAAAGTGCCGCCGCCATACGCGCCGAGCTATTGAAGCCTCATCCTGACAAGCATTCTCTCAGGGCTTCAATGCCGGTCGCCTCTATAGAATCATTGAGGAAGTCCACCTCATTCCCAGACGATGATCTCCTCCTACGCCCATTCATAGCACGGCTCCTTACGATACAGATGTCTAAGATACAGTCCATATATGGCATACGCGAAGGTCTGGAAAACCGCTTCCTGAAACAGCTACGCGACGCAAAAGATCTCACGTCCTTGCTCGATAGCATGGAAACAAGGCGTTATCCGATCTCCATGCTTCGCCGTGAGATCCTTTATATACTTTTAGGAATCACTCGCGATGAAATGCATACCTTTGACGATGAGGGGCCTCTCTACGCCCGTCTCCTTGCCTGCAGTAAAAATGGCCGTGTGATCCTTCATACGATCAGCAAAGCCTCATCTATCCCTCTGATATCAAAAACCGGCTCATATATCAAGAGCCGGTCTGTGCATATGCAGCATGAGCTCAGCTTACTGCAGCGTATGCTTAAATACGATATTCTCGCAACTGATCTCAGGGCAGCGCTTATGTCTCCCCCAGGACGTCAGGGAGAAGATTTCCTGACATCACCATACTTCTACTGAATATTTATCTTCAGCCCTGCACTTTCTTGACGACAGCTGCTATCTTCTGGCAGATGTCATTGAGCTGATCCTGATCCGGTCCCTCTGCCATAACACGTATCAACTGTTCCGTGCCAGATGGGCGAACAAGCACGCGTCCATCGGCACCGAGCTCCTTTTCTCCGGCTTCTATTGCAGCCTTTATCTCATCGCTGTCTTCCCAGCCTTCTTTGTTTTTGACATTCACATTCACCAAAAGCTGAGGATAAGTCTTCATGAGCGCCGTAAGTTCTGAAGCCTTCTTGCCGCTGCGCTTCAACGATGACAGGACCTGTACAGCCGTGATCGGCCCATCACCCGTCGTACTGAAATCCGTGAATATGATATGACCGGACTGCTCCCCACCAAGCTTGTATCCGTTCTTGAGCATGTTTTCCAGTACATAGCGGTCGCCGACCTGCGTTATTTCGGCTCTGCCACCCGCTGCCTTTATGGCCTTATGGAAACCGATATTCGCCATGACTGTTGTCACGACCGTATTATGTGTGAGCGTGCCAGCCTTCATCATCTCCATGCCGCAGAGGACGAGGATATGATCACCGTCTATAACCTGTCCTTTCTCATCTACGCACAGGCAGCGATCAGCGTCACCATCAAAAGCGATTCCTATATCGGCCTTATGGTCTACGACCTCCTTCTGAAGCATCTCAAGATGCGTAGAGCCGCACTCCTTATTGATATTCGTACCGTCAGGGCTGGCATTTATGACGAATACATCTGCGCCCAGTTTCCTGAGTATATAAGGGCCTATTTGATAAGATGCACCATTTGCACAGTCAAGCACAATCTTCATCCCATCGAAGCGTTCCTTTGTCGTCGCACACACAAACTCACCATATTCATGTATCATATCGCGGCGATCATGTACTATCCCGATACGTCCGCCCAGAGCCCTCGGCAAGTCATCCCCATTTTCAATCTTGTGCACTATCGCTTCAAGCTCGTCCTCGACAGCGTCTGGAAGCTTATATCCATCACCGCCGAAGAATTTTATGCCATTATCTTGGAACGGATTATGTGAAGCAGAAATCACGATACCTGCATTCGCATTGAAATGCTTTGCAAGGTGTGCTATAGCCGGCGTAGGTATGACACCGCAGATGACGGCTTTGCCACCTGCAGAGCATATACCGGCCGCTAACGCCGACTCGAACAGCTGTCCTGAAAGGCGCGTATCACGCCCTATGAGTATCATGGGCTGTTCGTCATTCCTGCCAAAATATAGCGTTGCAGCTCTTCCGAGCCTATATGCCATCTCCGGCATGAGCACCTTATTTGCTTCTCCGCGAACCCCGTCCGTACCAAAAAGTCTTGCCATTATATAATCCTCCTGATCAGATATCTATTACAGAAAGGACTGATAAATCAGCCCATCTTTGCACATTGTCCTATATAAGCGAGAGCTGCCTTCCTGCCATCACATGCGGCACTCATGATGCCGCCCGCATATCCGGCGCCCTCTCCAGCTGGGTACAGACCATTGACAGCCTGATAGTCCTTCCCGCGAAGGATTCGGCACGGCGCCGACGACCTGGCCTCAACGCCTGTAAGCACAGCTCCTGGGGCGGCAAAGCCCGATATCTTGCTATCGAATGCCGGAAGAGCCAGCTGAATCGGAACCGTCACGAACGACGGCAAGCAATGCGTGAGATCTGCTACCCTCGTTCCAGGCTTATAGGTAGGCTCTGTCATGAACTCCCTTGAGCCATGAAACCCATTTAGGAAATCCCCTACGGTCTCTACCGGGGCGAAATAGTCGCCCCCACCCGACTCAAAAGCTAGCCGTTCTATCTTCCGTTGGAATTCCATCCCCGAAAGCACGCCTCTTCCGAAATCATTTGGCGATACTGTAACCAGTATGGCTGAGTTCGCTATTTTCGAGTCCCTATGATATCGGCTCATACCATTCGTCACTACGCGACCCTCCTCGGATGCCGCAGCAACCACACTGCCACCCGGGCACATACAGAATGAATACACACCCCTTCCATGCGCCGTATCCTTATATGTCAACGCATAATCCGCAACGGGCAGCTCTGGTCTTCCTGCATCGCCTTCATACTGTGCCCGGTCTATCAGCTCCTGTGGATGCTCAATCCTAAGTCCTACAGCAAACGGCTTAGCCTCCATATCTATACCGCGCTCAAGCAGCATATGATACGTATCACGCGCAGAATGTCCTATGCACAAAAAGACGGCACATGCAGGTATGCGCTCGGACTCGTTTACGATTATAGCAACTACCTTTCCATCCTTTATCTCAATATCCGTAAGCCTTGAATGAAACCTTACCTCACCGCCAAGGCGCTTGATTTCTTCCCTTATTCCTCGCACTATTCCAGGAAGCAAATCCGTTCCTATGTGCGGTTTATGCAGGTAAAGTATCTCATCAGGTGCTCCTGCAGACACAAAATCTTCCAACACTTCATGCATAGCGGGATCGCTTATCCGAGTCGTGAGCTTGCCATCAGAGAATGTGCCGGCACCGCCCTCTCCGAATTGGACATTTGTATTCACATCCAGGCTTCCACCGTTCCAAAAGGTAGAAACTGCTTTCATTCGATCCTCTACGCAGGCTCCCCTTTCAAGCACGAGTGGCATAAGGCCGCCCCGCGCTAACGTCAGAGCTGCAAACATCCCAGCGGGGCCAGTCCCAATGACGATGGGTCGCGGTGTATATAATGGAAGTTTCACATTCTTGATCGGCTCACGTACCTTGCTCTTTACTATAGATAAATTCTTATCATGATGGAGCCTAGATAAGATCTTTGTCTCACTGATATCTGCTGCGACATCAATGATATACGTAAAGCATATCGGAGCGCCGTGATATCTCCTGGCATCAACGGCTTTTCTGACGATACGCACCTCGCGTACGTGCTTTTCTCCGATATGGAGCTTGCGTGCTGCTTCTGATCTGAGATCAGTCTCCGCATCAAACGGAACTCTGACATTCCTTATACGGATCAACGCCTTACCCCCTATTATTTATTATCTGTCCTGACTTCGATACTTACCGTGACATTCCTGTTTGTCACAGTAATGCCATGTGGAAGTGCAAGTTCATAAACACCTTTAGTATTTTTCGTGATTTTCGACAGATCTATACTCTTTGTGTTGATCGAATCGATATTCTTGAGAATAGATGCCTCACCGGCAATCTCGATTTTGGATGGATCAATACGTACGTTGCCCACCAGATATCCTGCTGGAAGATTGCCAGAGAAAACCGGCTTCACGACTACGACCTTCTTGGTCAGGCCGCGCGCAAGTGACACCTCCGCTGTCAATGATGATGGTTCTACCTTTACTCCATGTACGGCTTTGCCATCACGATCTACCGCACTCAGAGGCACATCAAGCGTAAAGTCCGAGTCATTCCCCGTAACGCCAACATATCCTATGACTCTCGCCACATCGTTTATGAGAGATGCCGGTCCCTCGATAACAACATTCTCAATGGACTGCTCCACACCTGCAACAGTAGATCCAGGTGCCGGCGAGCCCATAACGATGATATCAGCATGTACCTTCTTCTGGACTATAGGATCCATGTCGACCTCAACCGTATCCGGTGACACGGAAAGAAGCTCAAAGCCCTGCGGAAGCACGACCTTGACCTTCACATTATGCCGTCCTGCATCGACTCCGTTAAGGTCTATATAAGCTTTAAAGTCCTGCTCCTTTGCAGATACGAATAGCGACCTGGGGCCTCTGACGTTCAGCTTGACACTATTCTCCATATAAGATATCTGATAGCCCTCAGGTTCGTTCTCCACCGCGATAGGCACACTGAAGCTTCCATCTATAGATGGGTTCTGCTCATTCATAACGAACAGCCATATACCTGCTGCGATTATGAAAGCTATGATCTTAGCTGGCAGGTTCCTGCGGAATATAGAGCTGATACGTCCCATCATTTCCCCCGCCTCCAATTCCTGACCTTATCGCGTAAGCTGTCGTTCTCTCCAGCAAAGATCGGTGTAAGATACTCACGGAGCTTAGTCGAGTCAAGATGCCTGTCTATATGGCCATCCTCGGCCACAGAGACCGTACCTGTCTCCTCGCTGACCACTACAATGAGTGCATCTGTCTGCTCCGAGAGGCCGATTGCAGCCCTATGCCGCGTACCAAGCTCCGTTGAAAGGTTGTGATTCTCCGTCAAAGGCAGCAGGCAGCCTGCCGCGACGAGGCGTTTGCCCCTGATGATCGCAGCTCCATCATGCAATGGCGTGTTAGGGATGAATACATTCATAAGGAAATCTGCCGTAATAAGTCCATCGATCTGTATGCCCGTAGCTATGATATCCCCAAGGCCCATCTCTCTCTCAAACACGAGCAATGCGCCAGTCTTGTCATTTGAAAGCCTAAACACCGCCCTATCTAGCTCATTGATAACATACTGAGCCTCGCTCTCATCCAGGAGGGCATGCTTACCCAGGAATCGCCCCTGGCCAACATGCTCCAGCGTACGGCGAAGCTCAGGCTGAAAGACGATAGGCAATGCCACAAACAGCAGTGTCGTGGTTTTTTCCAGCAGCCAATTCACTGCATGGAGATTGAGCCACCCTGTAACAATCATAAGGAAAAGCAATACGAGTATGCCTTTTGCAAGCGTGATAGCGCGCGTATCCTGGAGCATCTCATACAGCTTGTACAGGATAAGCGCAACGATAGATATGTCTAGTATATCCCATAAGCTTATCGTTGCGAGCATTCCCTGCAGAGGCACGGATAACGATGAAAAATTAAATGCACCTGGCATAAGAAAAACTCCCCATAAAAGATAATAAATGCATATATGACTCCAATACTATCTTCTCCGTTATACCGCATAAATCCTTGTATCGTACAGAAAAAAGTCTTTTTTAGAATGCAGGTTCCCATCGATGCGGACAAAAAATTGAGGCTGATGCACGAGTGAGTTTTCACTTATCCGCCACCCCTTTTTTGGTGCTTGTACCTGTTTGGATTTTTGCTAAAAAAATGAGTGCAGAAAGCTAGCGGTCGTACTGTTTCGACTCGTCCGCAAACGCCATCTCCTTGCTGCCCCAATCATAAGTGGTCTTCACGTCACCGACGGGGAAAAAACTTCTATCACTTCACCTCCCTATGGATAATGTAAATCCGATGGTACTTCGCAACCCCCGGACGAAAATTTTTCATAAAAAAGGACGCCCCAGGACATCGCCTAGAGCTGCAAAACTCCCCCGAAGAAACTTCAGAGGAGTCACGTGTCCATGTATCAGATGTTGCGGTCATGTCGTTCTTTGACGATCTTTCGGTATTCGTCGCGAAGCAGCGCATACGAAATCAAATTTTCGACGAGCTTGCATTCTTCCGCATCATCCAGATTCCACAAGCGGTCATGCGTCAAAACACCGAGATTGAATTTGTTCGCAGAAATGATTTCGGGGTATTCCTTCCGAATGAGGTCGCGAAGACCGTCGATTTTTCCAGAACCGATATTCCCAACGCCAATTTTCCCGCTATGGTAAAAAATGAGTTGATTTCCAACCATCCCCAATTCCCGATCAATATTGTACTGCAACGCATGATGCCCCGTGGTATCATCGTCTATCGCAACATTCAGGTAGGTCGTTTCTTCGTAAGCAGCCGCGACGTTGATGGAAACAAGCTCCGTGTTGCCGCGAAAATCAATCAGAAACGAACGGTATGCCCCAGACCACGAGCCGCCAGAGGCGTTTCCGTAGCTGAGCATACGAACGCCATAATCTTCGATATTCCGAAAAAGCTTGTACTGCCGAGCAGGAAATGTGTGGTCGGGAGAGAGGTAACTCTCGATGAGATTTACCAAGGGGATCGCAATCCTCGGCGGCGTTTTCTCCCCAATCTCGCCAGTTTCAATGTAGGAGGGGTACATTTCTTTGAGCTTTTCCATCGGAATCCGGGGAGGAAATGGCGGGATGTGAAGCTCGTCATACTGACCGCGTATCATTTCAGAGTATGAGGGCAAATCGGAAAGAGGAACATACGCCTGTTTCTCCTCATCGTAATAATATGCGTAAGTCCTCACACCATTTGTCACCGCGCAATAGATGGCCCCTAACTGGTCTGCATATCGAAACGCTTGCAGACATTCCTTCTCTCCGAGAAACACATCCTCGGCCTTACATTCAATCACAGTGACAGGAAATGAAACGCCCTTTTTTTCGTCCATCCCATCAATAACAATGTCTGCGCTATCTCGCGTGTCCAACCCGTAATGCGCGAGAGGCTTTTCGACAGACAACATACTTTTCGGAACGGAAAGTTCTTGCATGAGCCAGAAGATGATTTTTTGGCGAATCGTTTCCTCTGGCGTTACAAAAATGAGGCGCTGGCGAATCGGGTCAAGATAGTAGTCCTTTCCGTCTCTCTTGTAAATCGGCGGCAACTGTGCGTTTTCAAGGTTCATCAAAAGTCTCTCCTCATAGCATGAGTCTTATAGGCATATTATATATCGATAGCCCATTTCCTGCTGCTCTTATTGATCCTTGTTACGAAGCATCTCATCCACGAAGACATTCACAGCGTGGTCATGTTAGAAAGCGCCTCGACCTATAAAACAATCCCCAGCATCCGATGCCTTGGATGCTGGGGATTCTCTGTTTTATCCGTATTTGTTTTTTGTCTGTGGATGCGCAGCTCGCTTCCTCACGTTCGAGAATTTGTCCGACAGAATCTTTGCCGTCTCAAGCCGTTGGCTATCCAATAGATGCAAAGGAACACATATCCATGCGGATTCTCGTACCACCTGACCTTCAGGTAATGCTCCCGATTGGCTTTGTGCTGCCAAAGCAGCACCTTTCTATATGATACACTACTGGCTGATGTATGCCAAAGCAGTCATCAATATTCTCCTACGATCTCGATGAAACCGTATGTATCCTTGACCTTGCCCGTATGGAGTCCGTCTATCTCATCGTACATCTTCTGCGCGAACTCACCAATCTTGCCACCGCTGATAGTCATATCGTGACCCTTATAGCCCAACGTGCTGACAGGCGATATTACAGCTGCAGTACCAGATCCAAATACTTCTTCGAGCTTGCCTGACTCATAGTACTGCTTCAGCTCATCTACAGAAATGCGGCGCTCCTCTGTCTCATAGCCCCATTCCTTGGCGATGGCTAGAACCGTACGGCGCGTAACACCATTCAGGATACTGCCATCGAGCATCGGTGTAACGATCTTGCCGTCAATCTTGAACAGGATATTCATCGATCCGACTTCCTCGATGTACTTGCGCTCTACGCCATCCAGCCACAGCGTCTGATCATAGCCCTTCTCATGTGCAACCATGCCAGCATGAAGGCTTGCAGCGTAGTTAGCCGGTGTCTTTGCCTCACCCAATCCGCCGCGAACAGCGCGCACATACTTATCCTCGACCATTATCTTTACCGGTGCAAAACCATTAGCGTAGTATGCAGCAACAGGAGAAAGTATGATCAGCATCGTATACATGCTGCTTACCGAGACACCAAGATACGGATCCGTCGCGAATATGACAGGACGGATATAGAGGCTCTGTCCAGGTCCATCCGGAATCCAATCCTTTTCTATATCAATAAGCTTCTTCAGTCCTTCGTGAACCGTCTCAAGAGGGAACTCAGGTATATCCAGTATCTTGCATGAATTCTCCATGCGCTCAAGATGTGTCATCGGACGAAAGATAGCAGCCTGCTTGCCATCATTATAGCGGTAAGCTTTCATACCTTCGAAAACCGCCTGCCCATAATGAAGCGTAGCATTAGCAGGACTGACGGCGAGATCCTTATATGGCGTAATGCGTGCATCGTGCCATCCGTTCTTCTCGTCATATTCCATCTCGAACATATAGTCAGTGAACACCGTGCCGAACTTCACCTTCGACATATCTGCTGGCTTATCCTTCAGTTTATCAGCCTTGACGAACCTGATTTCAGACATGTTTACATCCCCTCATGCTTCAAATCCGATTAATACACGGGCATCACGCCCACTCTATTCTCAGCGCAGATGATCATCAATGCTGTACACATATCCTCTGCGTTAATGTATATTGTATTACATCAGCTGTAAAGTTGTCAAGATTCTAGTCACATATTATTATATCACAGTTATAACATTATTGATTCTGTGTACTATTGTCCTCCAGCAAAGTACGTGCAACAGGGATATTTCTCAGGATATCTCCAGCCATCAGACCGACACCTGCATGTTCTGCCGCGAGGTTACCAGCACTACCATGTATATATACCCCTGCTACAGGAGCCATGTCAGACCGGGTTCCTTTCCATAGTCCAGCTATCGTTCCCGCGAGGACATCCCCTGCGCCTGCAGTCGCCATCCCTGGATTACCTCCATTATAGAAATAGGCCCTGCCATCCGGATATACGACGATGGTGCATTCACTTTTTGCCACAAAAATCGCGTTATACTGCTTTGCCGCCATACGAAGGATTTCAAGGAGATCAGCCCTTAAATCCGCAACAGACATGTCGAGCAGCCCAGCAAGCTCACCAGGATGAGGTGTCAAAACGGGAACCTTATGGCATTTTGCAAGCATATCGGGGTCCTTACGGAATGCAAATATTGCATCTGCGTCTATGAGAACCTGTGCATCCGTCTCAACGACAAAGCGCCGCACCAGCTCCATCGTCTCCTCTGCCCGACCCAGACCCGGACCTATGAGGACTGCATCCTGCTTCTTTGCCTTATCGAGGATCTCCGGAAGTGCACTAAGGCCAATAGCACCTTTGTCACATTCTGGCACAGGAACTGTCATCACCTCTGTGAGCTTCTGCTCCATGATGTCATTCAAGCTCTCTGGTATCGCCAGCGTCGAGATACCGACACCAGCTCTAAGTGCTGCTTCTGACGAAAGAGCCGCCGCTCCGGTCATGCCACGAGAGCCAGCAACTACGAGTATGCTGCCGCACATCCCCTTATATGCATCTATAGGTCTCGGTATCAGAAGAGAACGTACAAGGTCTTCATCTATCACCTCCTGCATTATCTGCTCCGACTCGAGCAATTGACTCGGCAGGCCTATACCGTCAAGCAGCACTTCGCCACATAGCCCAGCACCCGGCATGAGCATCTGTCCGGGCTTTGGCATGCCCAGCGTTATGGTCATGTCTGCTTTCAGAGCGTTCTCATCTGCCGCTCCTGTATCGGCTGCAACGCCTGTAGGTATATCTATTGAAAGCACGCGGCAGCCAGAGTCATTGACGATGCTCATCAACTTAGCCGTGTCATCGCGCAAAGAGCCTGAAAAGCCCGTTCCCAGGACTCCATCAACGACGCAGTCGGAGAATCTGAGGACGACATGCAGCTTATCCCACTGCCGTTCGTCGGAAAGCTGATATATCTCTACGCCCATCTTATCGCATATATTGCGATTCAGCTTCGCTGCCTCAGACATATGTTCCTCATTCCCAATGAAAAAGGCCCTTGGACGGGCACCAGCAGACTGCAGGTGCCTGGCTGCTGCAAAGGCATCCCCGCCATTATTTCCGCTGCCAGCGAGCAGACAGACCTTCTTGCCTTCTGCGCCTCCCATGAGACGTATCGCCGCCTCTGCAGCCCGTCTCCCGGCATTTTCCATAAGCAGATATGCTGGAAGGCCGTATTCAGCTTCTGCTTTTCGATCGATTTCACGCATCTCAGATGAAAGCCCTATCTTCATACTCAATCCCCCATTTCCAAAACACAAACAGCCGTAGCATATTCTCTTGCATGACTTAGTGACATATGTGATTTCACAATACCCCTGTCCGCTGCCAGTTCGGCAAAATAACCCGAAAGATGCAGCACTGGCATCCCCATGTCATCTGGCAGTGTCTCGATATCGAGAAGGCTCCCTCCACGAAGCCCAGTACCGAAAGCTTTCATGACCGCCTCTTTTGCTGCAAATCTCGCAGCATAGGACGAAGCCTTCTGACCGCCACGTGATTCACAGTAAGCCTGCTCAGCCTTGGTATATACACGATCGATAAAATGGCGGTTCACGATTGCATGTCTAACGCGCTCGATCTCTATGATATCTATCCCAACTCCTGCAATCATAAATGCACCTCCAAAAAAAGCCGCCCGATAAGGCGGCTTCCATGTTATCAATTATTCTGTATCGACTTCAGTTTCTCTGCTGCAGCATTAAACTTATAATTCCTTGCTATGAGCACCTCAACTCGTCTGTTTTTGGAGCGTCCTTCCTCCGTCGCATTGTCTGAAATCGGACGGTATTCACTGTAGCCGACAGCACTGAAACGCTGCGGCGCAAGCTTTGAATTAACAGACAGGAGATACTTCATGAAATTCACCGCTCTCTGCGAGCTGAGCTCCCAGTTTGATGGATACTGTGAGCTGTTTATTGGCACGTTATCCGTATGACCGGATATCACCACATTCTCATTGATCTGAGCTAGTAACGATGCGACCACTGGTCCGATCTTCTGTGACTCAGGTACGAGTTCAGCAGACCCTGATGGAAATAGTGCCTTTTCCTTTATACGTATCATCAGCCCATCCTCTGTCAGGTTCGTAGACAGCTGATCCTCCATCTTATTCTGCTTGATATACTCCTCCATCTTACGCTGGACATCCTGTAGCTGCTGATTCTCTTCAAGATATGCACTATTGCCCTTATCTTCATCAGATGGTGTCTCCGCGCGGCGTCCGTCGTTTGGTCCCATCTTATCGAAAAATGACGGGCCTCCCATATTGAAAGCAGCAGAAAATGCCTGAGACATCTGTGATACCTTCGTCTGATCGGTCTGGGATATTGCAAATAGGCTGATGAAAAGCGCAAGGAGCAGCGTCATAAGGTCAGAATAAGGCAGGAGCCAAGCCTCGCCCGCTTCCTCTTCCTTAGGACCTGTCCTCTTCTTTCTTGCCATAGGCTCAGCCCTCCTTCTTCAGTGCTTCACGCTCTGACTGCGGAATAAATACCATCAACTTCGCTTCGATAGCCGTCGGCGAATCACCAGCCTGGAGGGAAAGGATTCCCTCTATGATCATACGCTTCTGACTGATTTCCTGGTCAGATAGACCCTTAAGCTTATTTGAAAGCGGCAGCCACAGGACATATGCGGTAAATATACCAAGAATCGTAGCAACGAATGCTGCTGCTATTGCATGACCAAGCTTATCGATATCATTCAAGTTACCAAGTGCCGCTATCAGTCCGACAACGGCACCGAGCACTCCAAGTGTCGGCGCATATGTACCAGCCTGCGTAAGTATGGATCTCGCATACATATGCCTCTGCTGCATAACCGACAGCTCAGCATCCAGCACATCACCGACAAAATCAGGATCCATGCCATCGATGACCATGCCAAGTCCGCTCTTGAAAAACGGATCATCTATGTCCTGCACCTTATTCTCAAGTGCCAATATACCTTCACGTCTTGCTATCTGAGATAGCTCAATAAAGAGCTGCAGGAGCTCCGCCCTGCTTTGCATCGCCGGCTTCTTGAATGTCATAGATATCAGCTTAGGAAGTTTCTTCAGCTCGCTCATCGGGAAACCGATAAAAAGGCATGAAAACGTTCCGCCTATGATTATCAAAAACGCAGCTGGGTTATTCAAAGCTGTAAGCGGTGCACCTTTCAGCACCATACCGACGAATATTGAAATAAAGCCCGCTACAACGCCTATGATCGTTGACAGTTCCAAAATCCGATCCCTCTTTCCGAATTTGCGCGCACAAAGTCCATTTATCTTATTATTCAATGCCTATAATGAAAAACCTGCTTTATTATGAATAAATTTTTTAAATAAATATTTATGATTGTATCATAGATATTTTTCATGTATAGTATATATATAAGTTATCATACAGTATGTGCGGTATAAGAGATGAACATGCAGAGTTGCGCAGAATGGAGAGATTGCAATGGAACTTCGACAACTTGAATATTTCCAAATGGCGGCAAAGCTGAAGAATATAACACGCGCCGCAGAAAGGCTTCGCGTCTCGCAGCCGAATATTACTGTAGCAATAAAGAAGCTGGAAGCCGAGCTTGGAATACAGCTTTTCGATCGCAGTCAAAAGCAACTGTCACTCACACCAGAGGGAACGATATTTCTGACGCGCATTGAACTGGCACTCCGTAATATACAGGACGCTATACTCGAGGTCAATGATTATAAGCAGCTTCAAAAGGGCACCATAAAAATTGGTATTCCATCAATGATCGGTGCATATCTGTTCCCTCGCATATTCTCGAGTTTCCAGGAAAAATATAAGCATTTGGATGTCTACCTATATGAAGAAGGCTCCATGGCTATACGTGAGCACCTCGAGCGCGATGAGCTTGATTTTGGAATTGTGATCATTTCAGGAGCTGCACCATCACTACAACTCCTGCCGATGGCAAAAAGCCAAGTCGTAGGCTGCGTACCGGCTAACAGTCCTCTCGCCAGCAAGAAGTCTATCTCTCTAAATGACCTCAGGACCTCACACCTCATAATGCTAAAGGATGGCTCATATCTCAGAAATCTCGTCCAGAGAATGCTGAAGGATGCAGGCATCAAGCCGGATATAGTACTGGAATCCAATCAGGTCGAGACCATAAAAGGGCTTATCGCCAGCGGAGTTGGGATGTCATTCTTCCTTGATTTCATAGCGGAAAACGCATTTGGAACGAAGGCTCTGCCTCTCGAAAATCCAGTAACTGTCGATGTTGGCCTCGCATGGAAGAAGGACCGTTATATATCGAAGGCAGCTCAGGCATTTATTGATTTCTGCAACACCACGCTTAAGGAGCGCAATGTTTCTCCAATGAAATGATACTCATCCGACAATAAAACGATATGATACGACGAACCCCTCATGAGCAATAACCGGCCGCATGAGGGGTTCGTCATTATATTCAGTTATGATTCATGCAAGAAAAAACCACCTACCCTCTAAGAAGAGGGCAGATGGTTTTCATACTCATGAGCCTTATACGTCAGAGCAGGATGTGAGCGAGCACATAGCCCACGCAACAACCACTTATGACACCTATTAAACCAGGAATCATAAAGCTGTGATTAAGTACATACTTACCTATGAGCGTCGTACCAGAGCGATCAAATCCGATACAAGCAAGGTCAGACGGATAGGTCGGCAGGAAGAAATAGCCGTAGCATGCAGAGATGAACGACATGATCAATACAGGATCGACACCTGCGTTCAAGGCTAGCGGAACGACAATAGCGATACCAGCCGCCTGCGAATTAACCAGCTTAGATGTCAAGAATGCAACTAGCGCATACGTCCATGGGTACGCAGCAACTGTAGTTGAAAGGAACGTCTTGAGAACGGACATGTGGTTGGAGAAGAACGTATCAGCCATCCATGCAACACCATAGACGGATACGAGTGCAACCATACCAGCCTTGAACACCGAGCCATTGCCGACGTCCTTAGCCCTCATCTTCGTAACGAAGAGAATGACAGCCGAAACGAGCAGCATGATCATCTGAATGACAACCGTCATGGAGATTGGCTTAGCTGGGCCACCCGGCTTCTTCGGGAATGCTGGCAAAAGATCTGGGAAGTTACCCAATGTCGCCACGCAGATAATACCGATGAAGAAGATGAACATCGCATAGTAATAGGTCTTCGGCAGATCCTTGCCCATAAGGCTCTCATTCTCGCCATAAACATATTTCTTCTGCTCAGGATCGCTGATCAATGCCTGGAACTTCGGATCATCGGACAGTTCCTTGCCACGATGGAGGCTCCAGATAGCAGCACACACAACACCACAAAACGTAGCAGGAATAGATATCATCAGCACCTGTGCAACGCTGTACTGATCATAGCCAGCTGCAACGAAGAAGCCGACGATGGAGACGACAGCGACGGACACTGGCGAAGCGCAGATACCCATCTGAGATGCTACAGACGAGACTGCCATTGGACGCTCTGGACGAATGTTCTCATGAATAGCGATATCATAGATGATCGGGAACATCGTGTAGACAACGTGGCCAGTACCGCAAAGCACGGTAAGGAACCATGTCGTCATAGGAGCGAAAAGCGTAATACGCTTCGGGTTGCTGCGCAGGAACCTCTCAGCGTACTTCAGCATGACTGTAAGTCCGCCTGAAGTCTGCAAGAAGCCAGCACATGTAACAACCGCTAGTATTGTGAGCATGACGCCGATAGGCGGATTGCCCGGCTTATAGCCAAAAACAAATGTGAAAATTACGAGGCCTACGCCACTGACTGCGGCCAGGCCGATACCACCGTGCTGCACACCGATAATAAGGCAGGCTAGCAGTACGATGAATCCCAGGAGCATTTCCATAGATTCTTCCCCCTCGCGAAAAAATAATAATTACTACTCCATGTTTGCTCTTACTTCCACATGCTTTTTTTATTTCCTGCAAGCTTATCTAAAAAAATTATTTTTTTCTCATGATGTTTATGCTAGAATAGATAAAAAGTTTCAATAAAAATACACCTTAGGCTATCAAACAGGGGGCATACTCATGGCAAATATCAATGACAACTATCTAAAGCTCCGCGGCAGCTACCTTTTCCGTGAAACCGCGCATCGTGCAGCTGCATACAAGGATGCACATCCGGGGGCACATGTCATATCGCTCGGCATAGGCGATGTCACGCGCCCTCTGCCTGAAGCGTGCATAAAAGCCATGCATAAGGCCGTCGACGAGATGTCTGCAGAGGAAACATTTCGCGGCTACGGTCCGGAGCAGGGCTATTCTTTCCTTATAAAAGCGATAATAGAAAACAATTTCAAGGGACTCGGCATCGAGGAAGATGAGATATTCGTCAGCGACGGTGCAAAGAGTGATACTGGTAACATCCAGGAGATATTCGGTACTAATAATGTCATTGCCATCACAGACCCGGTCTATCCCGTGTATCTGGATACGAACGTAATGGCAGGACGAACTGGCACATGTGGAAGCGATGGCCGCTATGACGGCGTAATATATCTACCTGTCAATGCTGATAACAACTTCGTCCCAGAGCTTCCCGAAAAGCGTGCAGATATCATATATATATGCTGCCCGAATAATCCAACCGGAACGACGATGACACGTCCGCAGCTGAAGAAATGGGTCGACTACGCACGTGAGAACGAATCCATCATACTTTTCGACGCCGCATACAATGCTTTCATCACAGAAGAAGACGTTCCGCACTCTATATTCGAAATCGATGGGGCAAAAGAATGTGCGATAGAGTTCCGTTCATTCTCTAAGACAGCCGGATTCACAGGTACCAGATGCGGATATATCGTCCTTCCTAAGACCGTAAAAGCACGTGCAAAGGACGGTTCGCTCCACGCTCTGAACAAGCTGTGGAACCGCCGCCACACGACCAAGTTCAACGGTACAGCATATATCGTCCAGCGCGGTGCAGAAGCTGTATTCTCAGATGAAGGAAAGCGGCAAGTAAAAGAGACGATAGACTTTTATTTGGAGAACGCACGCATCATACGTGATGGTCTTACCTCTATCGGCATAACGGCGTACGGTGGCGTCAATGCGCCATATATCTGGCTGAAGACACCGAATGATATGCCTTCATGGGACTTCTTCGATAAGCTTCTAAATGAAGCCAACGTGATTGGTACTCCGGGTGCAGGCTTTGGTCCATGTGGTGAAGGCTATTTCCGTCTTACGGCATTCGGAAAGCGTGCTGACACGATTGAGGCCGTACAGCGTATAAAGGAAAGGCTTTCCATCTAATGTGGAATTTATATAAAAAAATGCTTGCATTTGCTTTAGGTGCATAGTATAATATTTTTTGTTGCCGGGATGTGGCACAGTTTGGTAGCGCGCTTCGTTCGGGACGAAGAGGCCGCAGGTTCGAATCCTGTCATCCCGACCATTATGAATTCAAAACACCGCAGATAATGCGGTGTTTTTCTTATATGAGTAATTATATACTTGCCTTCGACAATTCCCTATAGTAGAATTATAATATAGGATTAATTGACGTATATGCTGAGGGTTTACAGATGGCTGTCATGCCGTATTATATAAGGAGGCGATCTGTCATGCTTCAGGATACCAGGCATCAGCTCAAGCAACAGAAAGGTGCTATATTCGTACTCACTGCACTTCTCATACCACTACTTATCGCATTCTTGGGCGCTGTAGTCGATTTTGGCAATGTATATGCACATAAGGCACGCCTGCAAAACGCTGCAGATGCCGCAGTACTCGCAGGGGCGCATCAGTATGCCGTCAATGAAGAAACCATTGACAATCATCCAAGGGCTGACAATGAGGCTGGAGACTATGTAGATCGTGACATGCCTCTCGATTCGGATAGCTATGCGCCTCAATATGATGCTACTGAGGGTGACTCGTGCGTATATTACCGTGTCCGTCTCACAGAGAAGGTACCTACATTCTTCATAAAATATTTCTATATAGATGATGTGGCCGTACATGTCTCAAGCATCGCATCTATCTCATATGAGTCTACTGGTGGAGGCAATACGGAAGCGCTCTTTATATTCGAAAAGAATTTCTTTCCTGTAAACTCCATTGATAATCCGGATAACTTCAATATCGAAGGACAGATAACGACCACTTTCGATGGAAAAGTCTACTATACAGATGGCGTTGGCGATACGAATAACGATCCAAATCATAAGCCTTCGTATTTCAAATACAGCAATCAGACGGACAAGCTCGACTACTTCTTCACCGAAGCGGCTCGTGACAAGGGAATGTCTGTGAACCAGGCTATAAATGCTGGGCTTACGACACAGGCCAGTTACCACGCATATGACTTCAGCACATTTGGAAAAACAATCCGCTCGATGCCGAGCAAGCTTGCAACTGACCAAAATGCCAAATCGAATTATATCAGTGAGCAAACCGCAGATGGCAGCGTGTTGAAGTTCACTACGGAAAAAACACCTAATGCAAATATCACGATAAACCATAAGCTTACAGGATCATCTGACAAGCCCGTATATATCCTCATAGATGGACAATATAATCAATGGACAGGACAGACATACTATCCAGATGTCGTGAACATATCGGTTGATGCAGACACATCGCGCCCCCTGATCATATGCTCCATGGGACCGACAAAGATTCATATGAACATGAACGGTCATACATTCCGCGGGATTATATATGCCCCCTATATCAATGATGAGGGCGTGCTCATAAATGCTAATGGCGGAACATTCTCAGGGACAATCATCGCTAATTCAATCAACCTCCAGGGCGGCAGAGGCACATATAAGTATGAGGATTTTGGAATCGATATCGGTGGTGGTTCAGGAACCTCAGGAGGTAAGAAAGGCATCTCCAAGAATTCAAAAGTTGCGCTTGCCGATGACAGCGTCTTTAATGACTGATTATATGCACTACAATAAAAGGCATGAAGCCCATGCAGCTTATCGCTGCACATAAAGCTTCATGCCTTTTTCGTATCCAAGACGTCCCGCAGTGCCAGCTGCTAATTCCATGACGCCCCATGCGCCTATACAAGCAGAGACACCTATCCAAGGCCTAAGATTCTCTGTCACCTTCATAATCCTGAAATCACGATCAACATATACGGCATCTATCGGGAACCTCATGAAACACATATGTATGCTACTGCAGGGCGCCAGGAAAAGTCCCCTGTTTTCCTCAAGAAATTTTCTCCCCATCAAACCTCTGAAGCGACTCATAAAGGTATCCGCGGATTCCAGCTCCAGCCAATGTTCTCTATCACTGCTGACTCTTATATATCTTATCGACATAATACCACCCATCAAAAAAGCTGCAGCAGTATGCCTACCGCAGCTTTTCCTGATAAATCCTATACTTCGATCATACCCATCCCTGTGCGATCATAGCATCTGCTACTTTAAGGAAGCCTGTAATATTAGCACCTGCAACGAGGTCATCTGGATCCGAATACTTCTTCGCATTCATGGCGGCATTCTTATATATGTTATCCATAATATCATGCAGCTTCTTGTCAACCTCTTCGAAGGTCCAAGACAGACGCTCAGAGTTCTGGCTCATCTCCAAGGCTGATACAGACACACCGCCTGCATTTGCAGCCTTTGCTGGGGCAAACCATACGCCGTTCTTCTGGAAATAGTCGATAGCCTCTATTACGCTAGGCATATTCGCACCTTCACCAACGGCTTTTACACCATTCGCAACAAGCTTCTTTGCCGATTCCAGGCTAATCTCACCCTGCGTTGCACACGGGAGCGCGATATCGCATTTCACGCTCCATACACCGCTGCAACCTTCATGATATTCCGCCGAACTCTTACGCTCTGCATATTCTTTTATACGTCCGCGCTTCACCTGCTTGATATCCTTGACTATATCAAGGTCTATTCCCTCAGTGTCGTACACGTAGCCATTAGAGTCAGAGCACGTAACAACCTTTGCACCATATTCCTGTGCCTTCTCGATAGCATATGTCGCAACGTTGCCCGAGCCAGATACAACCACGGTCTTTCCCTTTATATCATATCCATGCGCATCGAGCATATCCTTCACGAAGTACAGCAGTCCGTAGCCGGTTGCCTCCGTGCGCGCAAGGCTGCCTCCGAAGTTCAGCCCCTTGCCTGTGAGCACTGCATCATCATATGCGTCACGTATACGCTTATACTGACCAAAAAGATAGCCGATCTCACGGCCGCCAACACCGATATCTCCAGCTGGGACATCCGTATGCGGACCGATATGGCGAACGAGCTCCGTCATGAAGCTTTGGCAAAAGCGCATAACTTCCTTATCCGACTTTCCGTGCGGGTCGAAATCAGAGCCACCCTTGCCACCGCCGATAGGCAGTCCAGAAAGCGCATTCTTGAATGTCTGCTCAAATGCTAGGAACTTCAGTATATCAACGCTTACGCTTGGATGAAAACGCAGCCCGCCTTTATAAGGTCCGATGGCACTATTCATCTGTACTCTCCATCCACGGTTGATCTGCAGCTCACCGTTATCATCGGTCCACGGCACGCGGAACATCACTACACGCTCTGGTTCCACGAAACGTTCAAGTATCTTCTCAGCCTTATACTTTGGATTCTTCTCCAATACGGGAACAAGCGTGTTGAATGCCTTCTTGACCGTGTTGTGGAATTGTTTCTCCTCCGGGTTCTCTTTCTCCAGCCTAGCGAGCACACTATCGACATAATCCTGCATTTCTGACATTGAATCGTCCTCCTCTTGTTGTATTGCCATACTCAACATGTATACCATTTTCATGAACATGAGTATCTCCATTTTGGGGAACCGGTATACATATTTACATTCGTTATTATAATGTCTATCTCACATAAAAGCAAGTGTATTTTTTATGTATATATGATTCTATCAAAATATTATTTATCCGTATTTAATAAACAAAAAAAGAGTCCTTACGGACTCTTTCAATCAGTTTCTGCTATCGAGGTACTCTGACAAGGCAATATACAGCTTTTCCTTATCAACTGGTTTCGTCAGATATCTATTCATGCCTGCCTTTCTTCCCGTCTTAGCAGCAGTCATCATGGCGTTTGCCGTCAAAGCAATGATGGGGACATCCTTACCGTCCGGACGCACACCTGTACGGATCCTACGCGTCGCCTCAAATCCGTCCATGACGGGCATCATTATATCCATCAATATCGCTTTATACGTACCAGGTGGTGACGATTCAAACATATGTACGGCTTCCTTGCCGTTTCTAGCAACAGCTGCGCTGATCCCATAGGACTCCAATGTGCGCGTTATGATAGCCCTATTGATCTCATTGTCCTCGGCCACGAGCACACGTCCGCGCAATCCGTTTTCTTGGGCTATAGGCTTATGCTCATGACTGTCAGGCATGTCGAGTCCTCGCTTTTCCGCTGGGATTGTTACCGTGATGGATGTACCCTTTCCGATATCGCTTTTAACGTCTATCGTTCCGCCCATAAGATCGATGTTGCGCTTCACTATCGACAGTCCCAGACCCGTCCCCTCCATATCAGAGGTACGGTTCGGATTATTCCGTTCTTCAGTGAATGGCTCGAACATGCATTTCTGGAACTCCTTACTCATACCTATGCCGTTATCACATACCGTGAAAACGACGCGTGCTCTATCATGCTGATCTGGCTCTACATCCATGTCGAATATGACTCTGCCGCCGCGTCCTGTATATCTGACAGCATTCTTCACGAGATTCAGTTGTATTTGACCCAGCCTGTTATGATCAAGTACGGCTTTGCATTTCTGTATATGCCGTCTCATCTCAAAGTCTATGCCCTTTTGCTGACACAGCGGTGAAAGGACATTATATATAATGCTCATATTATGCTCATAATCGAGCACATCCGGATGCAGGGTGATTTCCCCCTGATAAATATTCGTGATGTCATTCAAGTTGCTTATCAACGACAGCAGCATCTCACTGCCTGCTTCAATAGATGCGAGGTCTTTCTTCAGCTTTTCTGTATCGCCTACGTCCTCCTTGGCAAATGATGCCATGCTCCTTATGATGCCGATTGGAGTACGTATATCATGATTCAGCTGAGCAAGCATAGAAGCCTGCAACCGGCTCGCATCTTCCATCTCCTTCATATGTTTGTGGTCTTTCTCGAACTCTTTTGTTACGTCAGATATCACATATATGATAGAATGCTTTTCTCTATCAAGATAGCAATAATCTATCCGTTTCATAGAGTTGGAGCCATCTGCTTCGCGCTTTTCAAATATGCACTGCCAACGCTCCTCCTTTGCTAATTCATTTTCGATATGCGAAAGTGTCGTCTGCGAAAATAAGAATTCACGCTGTGCTTTTGTCATACCATCCGAAAAAGACGTTATCAGACGCTCATCATATGGGATATGCACCGCCTCAGATACACCGTCTGCCTCCTGGGGATAGACGTAATACGTAGCAGTCGAATCGATCAAATCTATATACCCCACGGCATCAAATCCAAGGGTTGTAAGCCTGGCCAGCATAAGCTGCTCCAAATGCTCCTTACTTTTATCCCTCACGAATACAAACGCCACGATCCCTTCATTCTCAGGGTCCTCGCGCAGCTTAACATTGATACCGATCCAGGGAGGAATATTCTTTCCGGGCATACATCTTATCGATACATCTGCAGATGTTTCTCCACGCGCAAATGTCTCAATAAGAGCCTCACTGTACATACTGGTGAGCTTTAATCGTTCCTTTTCGTTCAAGGCATCTGCCTCTATGCCCTGAATGATGCCATCATAGGTGAATGATTTGTCTATAGCATTGCCATCCTGCTGAGAAAAATCAATCTCCCTATTATTTGACAGATTATATATGAACTTTGCGATGAGTGTATGTCCGTCCGCTTCATCATACCGCTTTCTCTCTATCATATAGCGAATCTCCTTCACATGCTGATCTCGATCGCCATATACGTGCGCATCATGCTGCACACAAGACATGTCAAACATTACTGAATCCCCCCGGTATGATGAATTTATGCCCAATGACACTAAGGTCAGTAGGTATAATACTGCTCATATGCTCTTTATAAAATCCGTTAATTCATCGTACTCACTGCTGAAAGTCAAATAGGCCTGATTCGCAGCTATCATATCCGGTTCACCGCGCAATGCCTCGACTAAAGGTACGACTGCATCATATAATTTATTGAAGCTGAGATTTGCGATGACTCCCTTGAGTGCATGAGCTTCTTCGAAAGCACGTCTTCCATCACCGGACTCCATAGCCAACTCAAGTGCAGCGTAGTTCTTATTTTCAAGAAACTTCTTCATCAGCATTACGTAGAAATCATTATCATTCATACAGCGTTCGATACCAGACTGATAATCAATCCCATGATCTTCCATAGATTTAAAAAATACATCCTGTTCTTCCATTATCAGCATCCCCTGTCAATCGACATTGATTTCCTTTGGATTAATCGCGAAATCCTCTGCTTTCTCTATCATGCGGTCACGCACGTGGTCTAGTGTATTCAAAAGACGTGGATTGAATGTACCGCATTCTCCATCAATAATCATCTTCAAAGCAATTTCCGGCTCGATGGCCTTCTTGTACACACGATCGTTCGTCAGCGCGTCGAAGCAGTCCACTATACCTGCAGCTTGCAAATACAATGGAATCTTCTCTCCCTTTAGGCCATCGGGATACCCCTTTCCATCCCATCTCTCATGATGATGACGGCATATCTCATACGCATATCCAAGGTATGAGTCATCTACGACATTGGATAGGCTCCGAACCATCTCACATCCCTTCGTCGTATGTGTCTTCATCACATCAAACTCTTCCTTCGTCAACCTTGCAGGCTTGCATAGGATAGCATCCGGGATAGCGATCTTCCCGATGTCATGAAGTGCAGCTGCGCGCACTATGAGCTCGATATCCTCACGCGGGAAATCGACTATGGCAAATTCACGGCATATCTGCTCAAGTATGATCCTAAGATAGCTCTTTATGCGCTGTACATGCTCACCCGTCTCTACGTTTCGCGCCTCGATAATTGACGCAAGAGAGGATACCACCGCATCGTTCGCCTTCTGAATCTTCCTACGCTGCTTCTCTACAAGATCTTCCAAGTAAAGTTTATGCTGGTTAAGCTCTATGAGGTTTTGCGTTCGCCTCTGTACGATATGTGGTTCAAATGGCTTTGTGATCACATCTAAAGCGCCCATATCAAACGTCTTGATGCTTGCCTCAGTAGATTTATCAGAGGTTATTATAAGTACAGGTATGCGATCAAGCCATCCAGCTTGTCGCATAGCATCCAAGGTCTGATAACCGTCCATCACCGGCATGATCAGATCCAACAATACCGCAGCTATATCCGAACCAGCCTTTCTAAGGATATTGATGGCCTCCTCGCCATCCGCCGCCTCGAGCATACGATATGATCCCTCAAATATCTTTACAAGAATCGCGCGATTCACCTCGGAATCGTCAACGATAAGGATACTATCCTGCTGCATAGCTATCAGCCCCTTTCTCTGCAATGAAGATAAGCTGCCAATCGGATTTATCCACAGAATAATTCAATGTTAAAATTCCGTGAGTCCTAAATTACACAGCATTATATTTCTCATGAATATATATTTTACATTGCTGATTACATATCCTGCAAATGGCAAAATAAATCATTACAGATGTCCGTTCCACTAGATAACATAGTACACGAAAAAAGCGCCCTAAAAGGACGCTTCATCTTAACTGGCAACGCTCTATCCTCCCAGCCCGTCTCCAGGCAAGTACTTTCGACGTATGAGTGCTTAACTTCTGTG
>OMZT01000043.1 GCA_900315615.1 uncultured Veillonellaceae bacterium
AGTCCATGCTTCGCATTCTCATACTCTTTTCCAGCGATACGCATCTCAGCACTGGCATTATAATAGTTGTTCTCTGCCTCTATATTCCATTTCTGTGTCTCGTACAGCCCCTGCCTCTCTGCCGCCACATCATCTTCAGTGGCTTTTCTGTCGGCTTCGAGTTCTCGTACACGCTCGCGCGCCTCCTCCTCGGCATCTTCAGCCTCGATCTCAGCATCTCTGAGCGCATCCAGTTGGCTCTCCAGCTCGTCAAGTTCCGATTGTCTGGCATCGAGGGCGGCTGAAGCGCTGTCAAGCTCATGAGACCAGTACTGCATGGCGCTATCATCAACGGTCTCAACGATTTGTTCAGTACCTTTTGCCGCATTGACGATCTCTTCTACTTCGCGTATCCGATTCTGCTGCCAGTCAACACTTTCCCATGCCTCACGAACAAGGTTTTCGAGGTCGTAGTTCCTGCGTACAGAGTAGGTCACCGTCGTTTCGGCGTTATCATACTGCTCCTGTGCATAGTCTGCCTGAGACTGCGCCTCCTGTACCTCTGTCTCCTTATTCCAGATCGCAGGTTCAAGATCAGCTACTGCGCGCTGACTCTCAAGGGCGATTTCCGTGCGCCTTGCACTCTCCGTCTTCGCTGTGGAAAGCTCGACCTTCACCCGTGAAAGCTCCGCATATGCCGCCTCGAGCGAAGCCCTGGCCTCCTTCAGCCCATGTGCGGCAGCCTGCCTATCCGATGCCGCCTGGTTCAAAGCCTCCTTCGCCTGGCGCAGGTTCTCCTTAGCGGCGCGTACATCCTGGATCATCGCATGATAATCTGCGATACGGTTCCGCTCATTTTGCATCGTTTGAAACGCCGCCGGTACGGTATGCATCGTTTCCATGCCAGCAGCATCAGCCATTGTGTATGGCAGCATAGTTACCGTCACCGCAGCAGCTGCAGCAGGACTCTCCTCAGCGAGTTTCTGCATCATAGGCTTCCTGTCCTGCATCAGTTCACGTCGGCGGCTTCTGCTGATACGGCTGTACTCTGCAGTGCGTTTTTCGAGCTCCTGCTCTTCCAACGCCCGCTGATGCCTGATATCACGTGTATTCCGGCGGGCAGTCCTATGCGGCTTCTCCGCACGGTCAAGCAGCCTTGCAGCATACGCCTCCCTACTGCCACGTATCTGACGATAACGCCTGCGGCTCATCCAGCCTCCGACCTCATATATATGCTCATCCTCAGCTGTGCATATGTCCTTCTGCTTTCGGCGCAGCTTCCTGGCACGTTTCCTGTCAAGGCGCATTCTTTCACTTCCCTCCGTACATCATATCGTTATACTTCGCCACATGATCGTCTATTCCTGTTCTTTCTGTGCAAGCTTCTCCAAATCTACATACCGATCCTTATAAAGCCAAAGCGTAAGCTTCGTCAAGATACCATGCGGAGGAAGGTAGAATACGGGCTGAGAGCAAAACACAAAATAGTCGATCCGCTTCGTAAAATGATCCAATCTCCATATACTCACTATGAAGCTTATAGCAGCTGCCGCAAAGAATGTGAATCCATAGCTTTGACTGCCGAACACATAAAGACCCAGAAGTCCGAATATAAGATTCAGTGCAAAGAAGCAGAACGAGACTCTCATGACATCATTTTGATAATCGAAATAAATCAGCAGGATATATATCAGCTGCAGCAGTCCCGTAAAAAATGCCGCAAACAAGAGTACGTTGAACATATTGACCTGGCCGTACGTAATCCCCGCGCAGGACAAGAAGAAACTCCCTAGTGCTAATGACACCAATGTGAACACAAGCTGGAATTCTATGATATGGCGCAGGTGGAACCATAGCGTATGCAGCAGGTCACGTTTTGCTGCCGTGATATCGCGGAAATTCCCCTTTCTCGTTATATATGAAAAATACTCTGCATACCTGCCGTAGAAATCCGTCTCCACCGATACGACAAACATCATCATAAGCGGCAAGATTGAAAGGAATGCATAAAATGTCACAACATCATATACTGGTGAATATAGGTATGTGCCTGCAACATCGACACCATGCGGTCCTTGCCATATGATGATATTCGGCATGAAGAGGCCTGCCGTATAGCAGAATGATATGAAAAAGAGACGCCAATGCTTCTCAAAATATGGCAGGAATGCAAAGTCCATACCATCTGCCGGCAATCCGAACTGTGATGCTATGTAATAAAGGAACATCAACACAACAAGTCCCATGCCACAATCCATCGCTAAAAGTCCAGCCTGCTCTGGAGGCAGCACCTCCACCACGAGCAGGAAGAAGGCAAGTACTATGGACACAAGTACCCCTTCCAGATAGCTAACGATCAGCCTCTTGTATTTCTTCACGGCGGATAGGTACACGCTTTCTGTCCAAACCAAAAGAAGCAGCGCAAAAAACAGATATGCCAAAAGCCTTGTCAAGAGCGGCAGAGGTTTCCCATAGAAGAATGCCACGCCTGCTATTGCACCTATCCCAGTCAGTATCGATCCCATGCCGATAAGCGACGCCGTGATATCATGATACCGCGCAACAGATATGCAGTCCGCCAGGTATCTTGTAAGTACCATGGTAAAGCCACTCGACAAGATCTGAGAGAAAACGAAAGCATATACGACGGAGGCGACAAAAATCGATGATGACTCATCACTGACACCATATATGATGAACAGCATCTGCACTGCGAGCACCATAGCGGTCATCAATGCGAATGGTCCGGCCGTTATGACCGCGGAATACGAATACGCGCGTATATGCCCAGCCGCAGTACGCGCAGAGAAAAGCTTCTTCAGCTCGAATCCTACACCTGCCATCAGCGCACGACCTTCCCTTCCTGCTCATAAATCTTCTTGTAGCTATTTATGAAATGCTCGTATGTATACCTGCGCTTAACGCGTTCAAAGCCTATATTGCCCATGCGGCGCCTCAGCTCAAAATCCCGCCCAAGGCGGACAATCTCATATGCCATCTTCCTGAAATCCATCGGTGCGACGATAGTGCCGGCTTCACCAAGGTCATCGCCTGTCATGCCATAGAGCAGCTCCCTGCAGCAGCCCACATCGGTAGCGACGAATGGACGATGCGCAGACAGACCCTCCAGCACCGCCAAAGGTTGTCCCTCACTTATGCTTGACAGCACCATGAGATCTATTTTGGGCAGGTATTCAGTCACATTCACCGAGCCTGTGAACGTCACGTCCTCTATATTCAGCATCTCAACCGTCTGACGGCAAAGAGCATAATAATCGGGATCCTCTTCAGTGCCGCCCATTATGAGAAGCCTCGCATCGGGTATTTCCCTTTTCACGAGAAAGAACGCCCTGAGCAATGTGATTATATCCTTTATCGGCACCACGCGCACCACGGCTCCTATGGTGAATGGCCCATCATGCTGCTCAAGCTCTGGTATATCCGCAAACCGCTCCATATGAACGCCGTTCGGCACGATTCCTATCTTTGCTGGGTCACAGCCAAGGTCACGCTCTATTTCCGCGTTCCTCTCGAAAAGCGTATATACATGATCTGCTGCCTTATATGACAGCTTCGCAAGGTTATAGAAATACTGTATCCATATGGATTTGAAATCGCCGCGAGCCCATGAGCACTTGATGATCTCGACTTCGCGCTCCCTGGAATATATGCCATGCTCTGTTATGAGGTACGGCTTATGGTACACCTCTGCCGCAAGCGCCCCGATGACGCCGCAATATCCCGTAGCCACACTGTGATAAACATCGGCTTTTGGGAGTTCTTGCTGCATAAGGTAGAAAAGTGGCAAAAGCATAGACCGCATGGTCCAGAAGAAATCCGTAAATGGCAGGTAGCTGTACTTTTCCTCATAAACACGCTCTATCACATCAAAGAAATCTGCAGACATGAATATATCCAAAGGTCCCTTGAACCTTCCCTTGACACGGAATATCCCTGCAAGCTCCTTGACATCTATGGGACGCTCGCCCGTCACGAGTCCATAAAGGACATCACACTCATCTGGCGTAAGGACGCCCTCTCTCATACCATGTGAACGCTGTCCAAGTATTTCATCGAGGAATTCTTCCTGTATACCGTGAAAGTTCTGTGGGAATTCATATTTGAAGTTCCCTCTGTCCTTCTGCTCAGCTCCAATGGAATATACGGAGAATTCATGCTCTAAGATACCGCTCATCAGCATCTGCACCCATGAGGACACGCCGCCTACCACATAGGGATATGAACCCTCAGATAAAATGCAGATACGCATCATTCATCATCCTTCCACCAGATAACAGCCTCGGCCTTGCTCGTCTCTACGAGCCATGCATCCGCTCCGATGTTTTGAATCTCGGCTCCATCTGCATGATCGGGCTCGCGATCTGTGCGCAATACGAAGCGTAATGCATGACGGTTGCCGCTCGTTAATATCGTGAGCTTATCATTCTCGCGTTTTACACGATAATCCATATCAAGGTAGTCCGCGAAATAATCCGCACATTCTGATGCCGTCACAGCACGAAGCCACGGATAACGCTCGTTGATCCATCCGAGAAAATCATGCAGGCCATCTGCCATCATCTGCCATGTGAGATGCTTGCTCTCCTCGTAGAAAAGCTCATCTGGATGCACGAAATGTGATGTGACACCGATATAATTCACTACGCTGATATTTGTCCACACCTGAGACTTTGGGGGGCAATACCCGGAAGATATACGCGGTATCTCGAATGTACCATCATCATCTCTTTCAAAATCCTGATAATAGGCCTTATCCTTTGCAAGGCCATCCAAAAGTGATGAGAATATCTTCACGCTAGGCGCCTCTTCCTTGACAGCCTCCTTACCCTCAGGACTCAGTATATCAGATGGAGGTACGTAGACGCGGAAATCATACTCAGGATACGTTTCCTTCACATAGCGATACAGCTCACGGATAGCGAGCTTCATCTGCTCCTTGTCCGGCCATGGCTCATACTCAAGCTTATCCTCAACCTCTTCACCAAGATATCCTACAGGCTGAAGCGGCTGATGATTGTATCCGTGAAGTCCGAGCTCACCGCCCATATCCAAAAGCTCTCTGCCGAATACGATAAGGTTATCGCGCGCATTGCGTCCAGCCGTAGGATGGAACGGTCCCGTAACCTGATTGCCGTACGACTCTATGATGAGCCCCGTATACTTCAGATCATATGTCTTTGCCGTGTCCTTCATATATGGCCACCATACGTTGCGATAGAAATCTACCGTTGACATGTGCAGTTCATCATAAATCTTGCCGCATGTTCCTTCCGGTGAAGGAGAAGGGAAATCATCGATATAAAAAATCTTCGTGCCGAGCACGGGATAGATGCCTTCACTTCCGCAATGCGAAATCATTGACGCGAAAATGCCAATATTAGATTTGTCGTCACGCACGGATCCATTGAACAGGATGAATTTGCCGTCTCCATCATGCTGCGTCCAAAGCAGTGGGCAGCCATCATCTGACTCAATAGAAACCTCTGCCGAGTCGGAAAGCTTCACGACTGATGACGTATACCACGCCGCATCGCCCACTCCGGTATCAAAGCCCTTGCCGCCAAACATGAAGTCGTCTAGCAGTCTGAATCCCATAACATTTTCCTCAGTGCCAAGCTCCGTGATACCCATGCGCTCCAGCTTATCGTATGGAAACTCTGTTCCATCATCAGACGTAAGGTGCATCGTAATGACAGCCGTGCCACCATCCTCAACATATCTGCATATATCGTCAAGGAACTTTACCCGCCCCAGATGGCCTGTGGCAAGTATCAGGCCACGGCAGCCTTTATCCAGCTCAAGGTCATCATATATGGTCAATGATACGCTGTCCTTCTTCATCTGTGACAGGAGCCACTCCATGCGGTGCTGGATAAAAACGCTCTCAACATCCTGTGGATCGTAGACTATCACATAGCTGTCCCTTGCCATCTCTGGCATATCCACGGCATGCTCGACCGATGGTATATCAACGAAATGCTTAACAGAATCGAGCTTCAAGAAGCCATCCATCCTCGTGAACTGGAAGAAGCAGCCAAGCAGCACGACAAACACCGTAACCGCCGCGATACCACGCTTATCCATTCTCTGCCGTCCTCCTGTCCCAGAATCTTATTACCCTTAAAGCCTCCGGTGAAAGCTCTGTCGGCAAAGCCTTCAGCGCGTCGACCACTCTTCGTACACCCATGATGTCACGGCGCGCCCCGTAAAGTGCCGCATATGCGAGCAGCGGCTGCTCCATGCCAGTGAAACGCTGCTGGAAAATATGGCAGGCAGTCTCTGCATGAGGATCTTTCATGTCCTTCAGCACCTTGCACCATTTCTCGTGGATATCCATGTCATCAGGAATCATATCCACCAGCTTACCCAGCACGTCCGCATAATCATGCCGCTTCTTTTCCCATGTCACAGAATCCGTGAACTCCTTCATGGACAGATACTCCTCGAGCAATCCCGCGTATTCTTTCAATCTCTCAGGATCATCTTCATTCTCCGACGCTTGCCTGAATATCTCGGACTCGAGGTTTTCCATTTTAGAGGTCAGCATCGAGACCGCATAATACGCGACTTCAGGATCTGGATCATGCATGGCCATCTGCAGTATCTTCTGATTATCGACGACTTCCTGCTTTATCGCCTCGGTAAATAGCCCTCTCTTCCTGGTCTCATCTTCAACGAGAAATGCATCATTCAGTGGTATGGCATCACGCGCTGCCTCGCGTCCAAGGAAAAATGCCTCTCCGCGCTCTGGTAATTCCGGCGTGCGCTCGCCGTAAAGCCCGCATATGTGTGCAAGCAGCTTGAACACCACGAGTATCGTTATGCCGAAGACCGGCACACAGAGGACGATAACGGCCTCAGAGATGGCGCGCGGGCGGGGCTTTCCTGGGATATCGAGCAGCAAGAATACGCATGCAGCAAGAAGATGTATCGCAGCAATCGTGCTCATGCTGCCACCTCCACCGCTTCCGTTTTTATACCGGCGTACGACAGCCGCTGCTGCACCATCCGCGTTATCTCATCATCAGCATCGGGCAGCAATATGTATATGTCACCAGACATCTCTCCGATAAAGTCTTCACTTCTCACGAGCGTTCCGCAGCGCTCATCGAATGAATCCACATTCATGCCGTCCATATCGACGCGGAGCATAGACATATTGAATCCGCCAGCGAGACGCCTGCGCTCTGAAAGCTCCGAGAGTATCCTGCGGAATTCGTCCTCTCTCATAACGCGCGTGCCCCCTATATAACGACGCCCTGCAGCTTCGGCTTCATACTGATATGCACGCCCCATAGAAGCGGCTATCAGTCTCGTAGTGATAGACAGCAGGTTCATCTGGTCAATACTCCACTGGCTGAAATCCATGCCGAACACTTCAACGACCGCTATGACATCGCCATTCCACACTACCGGTGCTGCAAGATCTGGTACATCCTTCACAAGCTCGCGGTTCACATAAATCTCTTTTTTTTGCACTACGTCTGCCAGGTATGATGTACCCTTCACACTCAGTGAACGCGGTGCCTTCTCCGCTATCTCACCCATATGCACCTTTTGGCGCAGATAATGTTGCTCGCTTCCCATCACATATACGGCTATATTGCGTACATCGAGGATCAAAGACGCAACGACCGCCGCCTGTGTGAATACATTCTCAACGCTTACACTATCGAGCTTTTTCACGATGCTGTATATGCGGCCGATACTGTCATTGGAATTGACGATACGATGATAGAGCCCGTCCTTGATCTCGGCATTTTGATCATACAAGTGGCGCATATCTTCGATGCGCGCCCTGTCCTCATTGTGACGCCATAGTGCTGATTCACGTTCATAACTCCTGCCATCAGCAAAGAAGCCTATGAGCACCGCCGCGAACAGGTAGCTCGTGATATGCAATAACTCTGACGGCATATAGAGAAGTGCGATCAGGTTGCTTCCGCTGGCAATAAGCGACCACAGAAGGATGATCGTTGAAAACACCATAGCTATGAGTGCTTGCCTTTTGCCATAAAGCAGCCCCATCGTCGCTATATAGAGATAGTTCATATCAAATGCCGTAGCATGATTCACGGGATTGCCTCCCTGAAGATATGCCACCCCAACCATGAGGATAGCACCAGCCGCATTCTCTATATATGGCACAAGCTCCTTCTTCAGCGCATCAGATATCTTCCTGCGCTTTACGCCGCGCTTCTCGTTCAGCCGTTGCTCTGCTCTTTCGGCTGAGTACCTTGCGAAGAGCTCATATGTCCTCCTCACATCATATTTACGTGAAAAGCCGATTTCCCCGCTCGTGTTTCCCTGAATCCTAAAGGAAAGATCACCAACATATGATCTGGATACGACACGATACACGCCATATGCAGCGTCATCCACATGTAACACATCTGTAGGAAGTCCATCAGGCAGCACATCCTTACGAATATCGGCGGCCGTATATATGCTCACCGCTGCGGGGCCATCTGCCTCTACACCTAATATCTCAGGCATATGCAGGACAGAAGCAGCAATACCGCTGCGTGAAGCCCAGATACCCACAAGTCTCTCCGCCATCTGCAATCGTTCCATGTGTCTCTTATCAGTGCCATACTCCTCAGCGACAAAGCAGAAGTATCTTATACCATTGACCTCAGCGGCATCCATTGCCGTGATGAGCTTCTCGAAGCCGAGCGAGCCGTCCCCCGCCATCGACTCATCCATGACGAATACCATATGTGCCACATTATACAGATGGATTTCACGTTCTGCATCTTCAGCACCATGAAATTCAAATACCTTCCATCCTTCTTTTGTAAAAACTTTTCTTAATGGATTCCCTATCGTCTCCAGCTTTCCAGCTAAGACTATTTTCCTATCAATTTCACTCATTCCAGCTGCTCCCGCCAAGCGCATACCCAAAGAACGTCCATAGGCATGGCGCACGTGAAAATCCCTTTATATATTCGTTTAGATTCTATCATATCGTATAGATAAAATAAAGGACGCAAAGGGAAAAATCCATCTGCGTCCTATTTAGAGGTCTTATTGCCTACGAAATCAAGCTACTTATCATCAACGCTTCATGTTAATGACAGTCTCGAGCATCTCATCGCCAACGGTGATAATCTTTGAGTTCGACTGGAATCCACGCTGTGTGATGATCATATCGGAGAACTCGTTTGCTATATCAACATTCGACATCTCCAGAGATGACGGGGTAATCGTCACTCCGAGATCCGTAGCCGTATGTACATTAGGCGTACCGGAGTTGTTGCTCTCCTGGTAGAGGTTCGTACCAGTCTTCGTAAGACCAGTAGAGTTATTGAACTGAGCAATCGCGACCTGCGCCTCAGACTGGATAACACCGTTCGTATACGTACCAGTGATGATACCCGAGCTATCGACTGCGAGGCTCTTGAGTGTGCCTGCAGCGTGACCGTCAGCATCGCCCTTTACCGTAGAGCTGCCGCTGAACTGCGTGAGCTGAGTAAAATCTATCGACACTTTCTGTGAGCCGGAAGCATCCTTAGCACCATTAGCATACGTCATCGTAAGAGTGCCGTTACCGCTCTTGCAAACACCGCTGGTATCGAACTGAATCGTCACATCCGACATGCCAAGATTGGTCGTCGTGCCGTCATCTTCCTTAATGGAAGTTGTTGCAAGCGCAGCAGTCCACTGGTTACCATTCGTTGAATCCGTATTCGTCTTCGTAAGCGTTATAGAAACGGTATGCGCATTTCCAAGCGTATCATACACTGTAAGTGTAGTCGCAACCGGAAGGCTGTTGCCGGTCTTATATGTACCAGACGTCTGGGTCACCTTGGAGCCATCGCTCATCGTCATCGTTATCGGGCTGCCCGTGCTAGCCGTGCCAGTCGTGCCAGTCGTTATAGGTTTGCCGCCCTGCATCATCGACGCAATCGTCGGTGCCGCAGAATTCAGGTTATTCGTGTAAGCTGCGGTCGCCGTAGCCTCTGCAGCCATGCTCTTGCCATTTGGTATGGTGATGTTTCCAACGGTGCCAGTCGTATCGACAACACCGTCCGAACCCATCCAGCCCTGTACATAATGACCGCTGCCAGGCAGGACATAGTTACCCTCTGCATCGTACTCGAATGCACCATCGCGCGTATAGTACGTTCCCGATGCATCCTTTACGATGAAAAGTCCGCTGCCCGAAAGGCAAAGATCCGTATTCTTACCCGTAGACTGCACCGAACCATCCGTAAAGATCGTATCGATACTAGCAACGCCAGTTCCAAGACCAATCTGCTTTGGGTTCGTACCACCTTTATTGTCCGTTGGTGCAGATGCACCAGAATTCGTCTGATAAAGCGTATCCGCAAACGTAACACGGTTGCTCTTAAATCCTACCGTATTGACATTAGCGATATTGTTGCCGATAACATCCATCCTCGTCTGATGGCTCTTAAGACCTGCAACGCCTGAAAAAAGTGAACGCATCATGATGAATCATGCTCCTCTCATCATGTGCAGCTATCCGTCCGCTGACGGTCATTGGGCGCTTCTGTCGTTCCACGCCCGGAGCTTCCTAGGGGTTTGTACCCTCTTCGGTCCGGCTCAAAGTATTGCTGCACTATCAATGTTCGTAAAAATATTCTCTTTTGCATTAGCACCATCGACCGCCGTCACGACCGTCCTCTGCGGTATGCTCACCACGAGCGCCGTATCGTTCAGGTATATGAGCGATTCTCGCGCCCCCTTTGCCGCCATACGGTCAACCGTCGTATCCAGCCTGGCCAAATCCTGGTCGCTGAAGCTTATGCCCCTCATCTCCATCCGCTGCGCCGCGTGCTTGGAGAAGGTGACCCTGTTGTCCACCTGCTGCAGGATATCCGCAAAAGCCCCCACAGTCGCCGCTCTCGGCGTACTCCTTGCTCCTGGGCTCGCAGCCGTCGGAAGTCCTTGATATATCCGCATACTATCCATATCTTTTTCACCTCCATCTGCGAATATAATACAAAAGTTCTATTTGGCTTCTTCGCCCCTCATTCTATCCGATTTTGCCAAATTTTGATATGTTAAGTTACAAAAAAATTGTATGTTATTTTTATGTTATATTTTATGTTCATCTTTTAATCGATACTTTGATAAAAATGTGTTATACTATAGGCAGTAAATATGTCAGCATATCCTGTAGAGGGGAGACATCGTATATGGATAAGCTTGTCATCACTAAAAAGAAACCACGCGGCACAGATGGATATAAGGTTTTCTCCGTCCGTATAAAGGATGAAACCGTTGAGAAGATAGACCACCTTGCCAACGAAACAGGGCGCACTCGCAATGAACTTATAGGTATCCTGCTCGATTTCGCTCTAGAAAACAGTGAAGTAGCCACTAACAGCTAAACATACCGGAGGATACATGATGGAAGATTTTATTGATTTCAGCGCTATTGCCATGCTTGCCAGCCTCTTGGTTTGCATTTTCTTCAATGGATTCTTATCGATGGCTGAAACGGCTATCATGGAAGCACATAAGACACCTCTTGAAAAGTTGGCGGACGATGGGAATGCAGATGCCGCCGATGTACTCGATATACTGGAGGATCCAGAGCATCTCCTGTCCGTCGTACAGATAGGCATAACATTCACCGGCATATTGATAGGCGTGATTGCTGGGGCTCTCATAGCGCCGTCAGTTGCCCCTCTGCTAGATGGTTTTGTGCCACATCCCACAGCGTCCTCACTCGTGATTTCTATCGTCGTGATCTCATATATCACACTCATACTCGGAGAATTCCTCCCTAAGAAGATAGCCATGCAGGCACCTGAGCAGATCCTCATGCGCGGTCATCATTCACTGCGCGGGATTGAGCGCATCATGCACCCTGTGCTGGCTTTCCTTTCCGGCTCTGCCAATATCGTCCTATCATCCATTGGCATAAATCCGGACTTTGAGGATACGGTCACAGAGGATGAGGTGAAGGACCTGATCGAGCAAGGTACAGAGGATGGCACATTCGAGAAAGAGGAGCAGCATATGGTGGATCGTATCTTCCATATGAGCGACCAGAATGCATATTCGCTGATGACGCCGCGCACGCAGATGATATGGCTGGATCTAGACGATAGTCTGCAGCACAATCTCGATATCATCAAGGAAAATCCTAGTCAGGTCTTTGCCGCTGCAAGAGGCAGTCTGGATAATTTCAGTGGAGTAATCTATGCAAAGGAGCTTCTTGATGCGATGCTATCTGACAAGCCTGCCGCCCTGGAGCCGTATATCCAAAAACCGCTCTTCGTGCCGCGCTCTATGGAAACATTCCGTGTGCTGCAGAAATTCCGTAGCAAAGGTATGCACGAGGCAGTAGTCGTCGACGAGTACGGTGGCGTCATAGGCTTCATAACGCTTTCAGATATAATGGAGGAAATCATAGGCGATGACTCCGTCAATGGAGACGAGTCCGAGGCGCCGCAGATCACACCCAGGAGCGATGATTCCTGGTACGTGGATGGCCTGCTTTCAATCGATGAGTTCAAGAAATATTTCGATATCGATGACGAGCTGCCAGATGAAGAAGACGCCCATTATCAAACCATGGGAGGCTTCCTCACCGCATTCTTTGGTTATATCCCAAAGGCTGGAGAAAAGCGCCGCTGGGGAGATTATATGTTCGAGGTAGCTGACATGGATCGCGCACGCATTGACAAGATAATGGTCACATTTAAGCCATTGAGGAAATAGTCCCTATTCAGATACCTAAGAGGCGCCAAGGCTTTTTAGCCCGGGCGCCTCTTTCATATCCACGACCTACCGATATTTTCCCTTGATCATATTTGTACGCTTATATGGTAAACTGTGCCTTGAGATTCACCGAGCTGCCACGGCGTTCACCAGCATATGACGAAACCGCAAGTCTTATATCAGCATTATCTGCCTCATACTCCATGCCGATATCGAATATCCCTGTATTTCCTCCAATCGATGGTGATGGTGTCCTTACGTCCATCGCATATCCACATGCGTCACCAGAAAATTCATGCTCCAATGCTGCGCCAGCATATGGATGGAATGCACTGCCTCCCCTGTATCTAAATCCCAGCCTCAACCGGTTGGAGTCAATCGCATCAAGTTCGTACCCATCTAATGCCGCGCCCGAAAGATGCGTGCTATCCGCAAAAAGATGCCCATATGCGTAACACATATAAGCGTCGATGTCAGCTCTCTCTCCAAGCCGATATGTCCTGCCGAGCCCAAATACGGCATCTATATATGACGATGAGCTTCTAATGGAAACGGCACCTCCAGTATATATATCTCCGGATGACCAGTTCGTGCGAATCCGCCCGGCATCTGCAGCAAGATACGACCATACGCCGCTATCTTTCCTATCGGAGCGGACGAAGAAGCCCGCGCGCGTCCCGCGCATACTCCCATCGCCTCTCGCTTTTCCATCTGTAAACACATTGTGCGTATCAAAGCTTGATATACCACGCGAGACGAATATCCCAGCCGTGACGTCCTGATTAGGATACGGGTAGCGGCGTGCAAACCCTAGCACACCATTCCAGCTGTGATCATCGACATATGATCCCGTATTGATACGCGATGAACCTCCACCTGTTGCGGCGAATGGTGCAGCATGTCCCACAGGCGACCGCATTGCCGCATTCATCCCATCATATGCAGCAAAATCCGCCATGCCACATGTCATGGCCATGGCCGCCGCACGCACCTCCATTGGTGCCTTTGATTTCGATGCAGCAGACTTTTCCTTGACAGTCGCATGTACAGCATTGCCATCACAGTCCATCGCCAGCATATAATCGATGGAGATGCCCTGCTTAGCCATGAGATTCTCCTGCTTGCAGTCAATCCCATCCTTGTCATGCAGCAGGGTAATGCTGTCACCGGCGGATAGTGCTGTACTGCCGTCCGATGCTACCGTAGCTGATATAAGCATGTTTTTAAGGTCAGCTTCCCCGCCGTCAACCTCAAGCATGGGGCCTCTACCCAAAGCAGATTTCGATATGCTGAAAGATGCCTCGTCAAAGTTCCCTACGCTTTTCGCATGAATACCTGCCCCAGACACGAAAAGCTTATTCGATGAGGTATCCGCACCATCCGTACTATAGCCTCCGTACACGTTGCCAACGGAAATACCATCTGCTATGAGCCTGACCGTATTCCCTGAAGCTTTCCCAGACGCATATCCGCCATATATATCCGCTTTCGAGCTAGTAAGGATATTGACCGTATTATCAGACGCGTCACCCGCTGCAGCAAACCCTCCTGCTGCAACGCCGCTAAGACGCCCTGCCGCAATGCTCAATACATTTCCTGTGGCATTTCCGTTCTCGGCATAGCCTCCAGCCGCTGTTCCAGAGATACTGCCACCTGACATGCTAAGGCGATTGCCATATGCTCCAGCCGCCCTGACACGCGCCATGCTGCGACGTCTGCCACGGGATGCGTTCACCGCGTATCCTCCGGCCACGATTCCATGTACCGTCGCCCCTTTGGGGATAGTCAGGCTACTATCAGCCGCGGTAGCTGCACGCTCACCATATGCCCCCGTATATGCTCCATCATACATCGTTCCGTTGAAGCCTTCATGCGTGCTCCCAATGAAATCAACCTTATCCAGTGAAAGCAGCACATCATTGCCTTTATTGGATATGTCTCCTCTATACGAAATCGTACCGCCCGTCATATCGAGCTCTCCATCGTATTGCCCAACAATATGACCCTGTAGCTTACCTGCCGAAATCAGGCTGAACGTATCTCCTGGCTTTGCTTTCTTAAGCATGTCGGGCTGAATATCCACGTTCATACAGGCAGAAGTACCGAAGTCTATGTTTTCAGCTCTAAGGAATGGCTGCGAAAAATCATCGATCTTCACATCGTATCGATCGAATCCACTGACTGTCCCCGCATGTATCCCATTGCATGAGGTCCTCAGTATATTGCCGCTCACATTCTTTCCGGCGCCTCCAACGAGTTCGCCATATACGCCGCCCTGCTTTGCGAGCTCTACGATATTGCCAAAAGCTTCTCCTGATGGCGCCTTTCCTCCCACGACATATTTCGTATCCGCAAAAAGCCTCACCGTATTACCGCTAGCATTGCCATTTTCAGAGAGTCCCCCGATCACATCATCTGACTTACCATAAAGCTCTACCACATTGCCCGTGGAGTCTCCACCGCTGGAATAACCACCATACACAGTTCCCGCCTGTCCTAGAACGACGGCTTTATTATCATCCGCTCCATCTGCACTCATACCGCCGTACAGCGTTCCTGCAGCGATATTTTCAGGCAGAAGTAATGTATTGCCATCATTTCCGCCATACACCTCATCAAAATACCGCGCACCATGAACAGCGCCGCTATAAGGCGATCCATTCCTGCTCCCGTAGAAGCTTATCTTGCTGACCGACGCCTTGATGTCATGATCGTCCTTCTTTATATCAAAGCTGTATCCGATTTCTCCGCTCTTTGTATCGGCATATATATCGCGTGCTCCGCCCTTCAGCCCGCATGATGCCATGTTACCGGACAATGTGCCATCGCTATGTAAAAGCCCTATGGTACTGCCCTTCTCCATGCCGATCAATGCTGATGTATCGTCAAATCCTAGCGTAATCCTTGCCGCGCCGCCAATATCCACATTACCGGCACGTAACATATAATCGCCAGGCAATCTTCCTACATCGAATTCATAGTCCTGAACGCCGCTTATCGCGCTGACATGGCTGCTCGTCCCATGTATCTCGAGCGTATTGCCCGTGTATGAATCACCGCCGTTCTCAGAATGTCCGCTGTACACCGTGCCGGCTGTAACATTGTCTATCACGAGCCTATTATCCGTCGCATCTCCATTGACCGCGTAACCTGCCGCAAGCGTATCCTTAACATATGCTCCCCTTGGCAGCCTCAGCACGTTGCCGCTGGCTGATCCAGACTGTTTCAACGATCCATATACGTTCGTATAGGAATCATATGTATCGGCACTGCCATCATATCTGCCATCCCTGCTACCACAGAAAGCCCTATGGAACGTGCCTGATATCTCCTTTTCACCATCATCTGACACGATGTACGTCGCGTCTATGCCACTCACGACAGTACTGCCATCATCAAAACTTTCTGTCTGGTCACTCATGCTCCACTTCCCGTCGATATACTGTGACGCTATGAGTACGACCTTGCTGCCAGGATCTCCCTTGAATCTCCTCCAGTCCGCCGAAAGCTTTGCCTTATCACCGAATCTGATCACTGTAGCATTGAGCAGCGGTTCACTTCCCGTGTAATTTTCTGGCACGATGAAATGATATTTCTCAAAATCCGCCGTTTCCTTGACATTTATGCCACTACCATACACATTGAGCGTATTGCCATCATACACGTTTCCCTTGTCATCCCTGCCGAAATCCTCCTGGTCATTTGCGGTATATCCGCCGCATAGATGTGCCCTCGGTGCACTGGTGTATATATTTATCGTATTGTCGTTCGCACACGCCCTATTTGTCTGCCTTTTCACGGCACCGCCATATACGGAGAAGTCTCTGTTCTGGAGGAATCGGGCTCCCTTATTGATATTTACCACATTATGACTTGCATGTGTTATATGGGTATGGTAATCTGCATCAAGCGTGTTCTGGCTCCACACGAGTCCGCCTATGATGTCACCCGCAACGTAGCCGTCTATATCCACGATATTACCATCAGCATCGCTTCCACTCGCATAACCTCCGATGAGCCTGCAGGGTCCAATACCTGACCATCTTCAGCTACTATGATATGATTGCCGGATGCGTTTCCCTGATATGCGTTGCCTCCATACACTATCCCAGCCCTGCCATGTATCGTGATGGTATTGTCATGCGCCCCGTATTCTGGGTGGTATATGCCAGGATCTGCCTTATTAAACGAATCTGATTTACCGCCATATACTATCCATGCATATCCATCAACCTCGACATGACTGCCATTCACGGCAGTCCATCCATAAACGCCAGCCGTTTCACGAATATGGGAGTCCTTCCCGATGATAAGGCTATCCCCATCCGAGGTACCCTTATCAGCATATGCACCATATGCTTCTTTCGCATTTACTCCATCTAGGCGCAATGACCTGCCGCCGATATCTCCATCTCCTTTCCACCCATACACGGTATTCCATGTACCGCTCGTCATATGAGCCTCCCTCTCAGGAGATGACGCATCATGGAGCACACAGTCATCGGATGCATAAGCATATGCAGATGGCAGCAGCATAGCCACCGCCAATGCCGCCATGCTTCCCTTATGACATATTCTCTTTTTTCTGGTCAAAACACACCTCCATAGCAGGCTGTTATTACACTACCCGCTTCGATTTTGTATTGTCATGCGACAGCAATACGATAGGAACCGATACCATAAAATGGACACCCTTGCTATTCAGCAATGATTCCAAATTATTACCGAAATCAGACTTATTACAATTATAGCATTTATGGTAAATATTTCAAGTAAAATCCATATTATGGTAATAATATACTAAAAAATGACTGCATAAGCTATTGCTTATACAGCCATTGATTATTAAGGGCAATAAGCCCCATATGATTTTTGATTACGCACTTCTGCTCTCAGAATCTGGCAGAGGAACATCTATCAGCTTCTCACCATCATGCATTTCCGGCTTATCTCCATCCGGTTTATTCCCATCCGGCTCAGGCTCCTTTGGCACTTCTGTATCTACGACAGTGATGTCGTGATACCTGCCCATACCTGTACCCGCTGGGATGAGCTTTCCGATGATGACGTTCTCCTTCAGTCCGACGAGTGGATCTACCTTGCCCTTTATTGCAGCGTCGGTTAAGACACGCGTCGTCTCCTGGAAGGAAGCCGCCGAAAGGAAGGAATCCGTAGCGAGGGATGCCTTTGTTATGCCAAGCAGTATCGGCTTTGCGACGGCTGGTTCTCCGCCCTTCTCTATAGCTTCTGTGTTGGCCGCCTCAAACGCGTTGATATCAACGTATTCGCCCGGCAGATAATCAGTGTCACCAGACTCCTCAATCTTAATCTTGTGCAGCATCTGACGCACCATGATCTCGATATGTTTGTCGTTGATCTCAACACCCTGTGACTTATAGACCTTCTGCACTTCGTACACGAGGTAACGCTGTGTATCGTGCAGACCGCATACACGCAATATGTCGTGCGGATTTATCGAGCCTTCTGTGAGTCTGTCACCAGGCTTCAGATGATCGCCCTCATGGGCAACGAGTCTTGCTCCATACGGTATCGAATACTCGCGCACATCACCCTGCTCAGGCATGATGGTAACGACCTTGATGCCATTGCTTTCGGAAATGTGTGCTGTACCTTCGATCTCCGCGATGATTGCGTTATGCTTCGGCTTACGTGCCTCGAAAAGTTCCTCGACACGCGGAAGACCCTGTGTGATATCGCCGCCTGCGACGCCGCCCGTATGGAACGTACGCATCGTAAGCTGTGTACCAGGCTCACCTATGGACTGTGCTGCGATGGTGCCGACTGCCTCGCCTACCTCTACCTCACTAGCATTGGCAAGATCGCGGCCATAGCACTTCACGCACACGCCGAAGCGCGACTTACACGTAAGCACGCTTCTGATAGAGACCTTATCCCTGACAGACTCAATCTCCTTAGCAAGCTCTTCATCCACCGTTTCATTGATGGATGCGATTCTCTCGCCCGTCTTAGGATCATCTATGTTCTCTGCAAGCACACGGCCGACTATACGATCTGCGAGGGACTCGATGATACCATCGCCCTCCTTGATAGCCTCGACCTCTATGCCGCGCACGTTGTTGTTGCGTACACGTACGAGGCGTGCCGTGCTATCAAGCATCTTATTCACGTCATCCTCGGTCAGCTTAGTGCCTTCCTCGATAACGACGTTACCATCCGCATCGATAACCGGCTTGGTAGTTTCCTTACCCCTCATCTCATGGAGCATCTTATGCTTGATCTCGTTGCGCTCTGACTCATCCGGCGTACCAAGCGTGATGGTCTCTGTAACCATCGCATTGCTGATAGCCGATCCGCTCATGAGCGAGGATCCGCGCATAACAATCTCACGGACGTTCTTTTCCCCAAGCTCTGTGAGATCCTCTTCTGTGAGGATATGACCCTTAGCAAACAGTACTTCATCCGTCTCTGGGTCTTTCACGTCTTCAGAAACGAGCCTGTCTATAAGCATATCGTGCATGATAGCGACGGCTGCCGTGCTGCTCTCCGCGACGCGCGCACGCTCACGAACCAGATTCAGGCTGACGACATCGCAGTCTTCTTCGCGGACAATGACATCCTGCGCAACATCGACGAGTCGACGTGTCAGGTAGCCAGAGTCTGCTGTACGCAGTGCCGTATCAGCCAGTCCCTTGCGGGCACCATGTGAAGAAATAAAGTAATCGGAAACCGACAGCCCTTCACGGAAGTTTGCCGTGATAGGCACCTCTATCGTCTTACCAGACGGATCAGCCATGAGTCCACGCATACCAGCGAGCTGACGCATCTGCTGCTTGTTGCCTCGTGCTCCAGAGTCCGCCATCATGAATATCGGATTGAAGCGATCCATGCCATCCATCATCGCATCTGCTACATCGTCCGTAGCCTTACTCCAGAGAGCAACGACCTTCTTATAGCGCTCATCATCAGTGATGAGTCCGCGGCTGTACTGACGCTCGACCTTCTCGACCTTATGCTCGGTATCCTTTATGATAACCGGCTTCTCCTTAGGTACGACGACGTCGGATATAGCGACGGTCATACCTGCGATGCACGCATAATGATAGCCGAGGTTCTTGACGTTATCTATGACTACCGCCGTCTTAGCTGCGCCGAAATGATCGAAGCAGTTCGCAACGAGTTTACCCAGTTGCTTCTTGTCCATGCGAATACCGAGGCACCACTGGCCAGTCTTCTCATCACGATAGAAATATCTTATCTCCGGCGGCAGGATTTCATTGAATATCATGCGACCGAGCGAGGTCTTGACGAGACCATATTTGCCGATCCTGGCCTGTATCTCAGCCTGCAGTGCCAGCTCATGCTGCTGGTACATCAAGAGAGCTTCGTTTATGCCGGTGACGATCTTGCCCTCACCGACAGCTCCTGGACGCAGTATCGTAAGGTAATAGGAGCCCAGCACCATATCCTGTGTCGGGACGATGATAGGCTTGCCGTCCTTCGGTGCAAGGATATGATTCGCTGCAAGCATCAGTACGCGCGCCTCAGCCTGTGCCTCTACCGAAAGCGGCAGATGGATAGCCATCTGGTCACCATCGAAGTCCGCATTGTACGCGGTGCAAGCCAGAGGATGAAGCTTCAGTGCACGACCCTCTGTAAGGATAGGCTCGAACGCCTGAATGCCAAGACGATGAAGTGTCGGTGCGCGGTTCAGGAGCACTGGATGCTCCTTTATGACATCCTCGAGCACATCCCACACAGCCGTATCTGCACGTTCCACCATGCGCTTCGCGTTCTTGATATTCTGTGCGATCTTCGTGCTGACGAGCTTATGCATCACGAAAGGCTTGAACAGCTCGAGAGCCATCTCCTTCGGAACACCGCACTGATGAAGCTTCAGCTCTGGTCCGACTGCTATAACAGAGCGGCCAGAGTAGTCGACGCGCTTTCCAAGCAGATTCTGACGGAAACGTCCCTGCTTACCTTTCAGCATATCAGAAAGGGACTTCAGTGGACGATTGCCAGGCCCCGTAACAGGGCGTCCACGACGGCCGTTATCTATGAGTGCATCTACTGCTTCCTGCAGCATACGCTTCTCATTCCTGACGATGATATCAGGTGCACCGAGGTCGAGCAGGCGCTTAAGTCTGTTGTTCCTGTTTATCACGCGGCGGTAGAGATCATTGAGATCGCTCGTAGCAAACCTGCCGCCATCGAGCTGAACCATCGGGCGAAGCTCTGGAGGAATGACCGGGACAACGTCCAGTATCATCCATGAAGGCTTATTGCCGGACTTCCTGAAGGCCTCGACGACCTCCAGACGACGTATTGCACGTACCTTACGCTGGCCGCTGACCTCCATAAGCTCCTTGCGGAGCTCTTCACTGAGCTTATCGAGATCTATTTCTTCGAGAAGCTCTTTAATGGACTCTGCACCCATGCCAGCACGGAAATCATTGCCGTACTTACCGCGGAAATCCCTGTACTCAGCCTCGCTAAGAAGCTGCTTCTTCATAAGAGGTGTATTGGCTGGATCGAGCACAATGTAAGAGGCAAAATACAGCACCTTTTCAAGTGAACGGGGTGATATATCCAGTATAAGGCCAATACGGCTCGGGATGCCCTTGAAATACCAGATATGAGATACTGGAGCCGCAAGCTCGATATGCCCCATGCGCTCACGACGCACCTTTGCACGCGTAACTTCAACTCCGCAACGATCGCAGACCACGCCCTTATAACGGATACGCTTGTATTTACCACAATGGCATTCCCAGTCACGGGTAGGTCCGAATATACGCTCACAGAACAGTCCATCACGCTCAGGCTTGAGTGTACGATAATTGATTGTCTCCGGCTTCTTGACTTCGCCATACGACCACTCACGGATCTTCTCAGGAGATGCGAGCATGATGCTCATAGAATCAAATTTATTTACATCCAACAAGGGGGTGTCACTTCCTTCCATCACTCAGAGTCGCTATCGTCCGAGCTCCCCAAGTCTCCCATATTGCCAAGGTCTGCGATGATTCCTGCTTCGTCGCTATCGTCACCGCTGCTATACTGCTCATCCTCATTGTAGTCATCATCGGATTTATGCTCCGGCTGCATGCCACTGGTCGGATCATGTCCCTCGTTATCAAGCTCAAGGCGTCTTGCCTTCTCGACGATCTCATCGTCTTCTTCGGCATCATCGATATTTATCTTCTTGCCGGCAGCATCGAGGACATTTATATCGAGTCCGATACTCTGCAGTTCCTTCATGAGAACCTTGAACGATTCTGGTACGCCAGGCTCTGGTATGTTCTCTCCCTTTACTATTGCCTCATATGTCTTGACACGACCGACGACATCATCGGACTTCACTGTCAGGATTTCCTGCAATGTATATGCAGCGCCATATGCCTCTAGTGCCCAGACCTCCATCTCACCGAAACGCTGTCCGCCGAACTGTGCCTTACCGCCCAAAGGCTGCTGGGTAACGAGTGAGTACGGGCCTGTCGAACGTGCATGAATCTTATCATCGACAAGATGATGCAGCTTCAGGAAGTAGACGCATCCGACCGTTACGGAATTCTCGAACTGCTCACCGGTACGTCCATCATAAAGTACCGTCTTACCATCTGCTGGTAGACCCGAAGCACGGATCGTATTGAATACATCATCCTCATTAGCACCATCGAAGACAGGCGTCGCGATATGTAGCCCTGCCTTGTCCGGCTTCGGCATACCGTATTTATCGAAATCGTATCCGATGGAGCGCAGGCGCTGCTCGACAGTCGGATCGCCGTTCTTGATCTGCTGGCCGATTACACGTACTGCCATGCCGAGATGTGTCTCGAGGATCTGCCCGATATTCATTCGGCTAGGCACGCCCAACGGATTCAGCACCAGATCTACTGGTGTACCATCCGGCAGGAACGGCATATCTTCCTGGCGCATGATGCGGGACACGACGCCCTTGTTACCGTGACGTCCTGACATCTTATCGCCTACGGATATCTTCCTCTTTTGTGCGATATACACGCGGACGAGGTGGTTCACGCCTGGTGGGAGCTCATCATTGTTCTCGCGTGTGAACACCTTCACATCGACGATCTTTCCAGACTCGCCATGAGGTACACGAAGTGATGTATCGCGAACCTCGCGTGCCTTTTCACCAAAGATCGCACGCAGCAGGCGTTCCTCTGCCGTAAGCTCGGTCTCACCCTTCGGTGTAACCTTGCCGACCAGTATATCTCCAGGCCTTACATCGGCACCGATGGAGATGATACCGCGGTCATCGAGGTCACGCAGTGCGTCATCTGCGACATTCGGGATATCACGAGTGATTTCCTCAGGTCCAAGCTTCGTATCACGTGCATCGCACTCATACTCCTCTATATGGATTGACGTATAGAGGTCGCGCTTCACGAGGTTCTCGGAAAGGAGGACAGCATCCTCATAGTTGTAGCCTTCCCAAGGCATATATGCAACGATTATATTATAGCCAAGTGCCAGCTCACCATGGTCCGTAGCCGGGCCGTCAGCGATAGGCTGCTTCTCCACAACCTCATCACCCTGATACACGATTGGAACCTGATTTATACATGTTCCCTGATTGGAACGCTGGTATTTCTGAAGCTTATACTCATCGATATCGTGCGTGTCTTTCCTGCGTACAACGATCTTATCTGCCGTAACAGACTCGACTGTTCCAGCATGCTTCGCGAGTACCATTACGCCGGAGTCGCAGGCTGCTTTATACTCCATGCCTGTTCCGACGAGCGGAGCCTGTGTCCTCAGGAGTGGCACCGCCTGACGCTGCATGTTCGCACCCATAAGCGCACGGTTAGCATCGTCGTTCTCGAGGAATGGTATCATAGCCGTTGCGATAGATACGACCTGCTTTGGTGACACGTCCATGTAGTCGACTTTCTCACGACGCACGAGCATCGTATCCTGATGGAGTCGAGCCGTTACACGCTCGTTGACGAACCAATCATTCTCATCAAGAGGCTCATTCGCCTGTGCGATAACGAGCTCCTCCTCCTCGTCTGCCGTCATGTAGCGGACTTCGCTCGTGACGCAATGACTCTCCTTGTCTACCTTACGATATGGCGTCTCCATGAAACCGTATTTATTCACGCGTGCATATGTTGCAAGTGAGCCAATAAGACCGATATTCGGACCTTCTGGTGTCTCTATCGGGCACATACGGCCATAATGCGAGTTATGGACATCACGTACCTCGAATCCAGCACGCTCACGTGACAGACCACCAGGTCCCAGCGCAGACAGGCGGCGCTTATGCGTGAGCTCTGAAAGCGGATTGTGCTGATCCATGAACTGTGACAGCTGCGATGACCCGAAGAACTCCTTCACAGCAGCGACGACCGGACGTATGTTTATCAGTGCTTGTGGAGTAATCACATCGACATCCTGTATCGTCATGCGCTCCCTTACCACACGTTCCATACGTGAAAGACCAATGCGGAACTGGTTCTGCAGCAATTCACCGACAGACCTTACCCTACGGTTGCCAAGATGGTCTATATCATCCGTCTTACCTACTCCATTGATAAGATTAAGAAGGTAGCTTATGGATGCGATTATGTCATTTTTCGTGATGGTACGATAATGATCTTCGAGCGTTGGCGAGCATATGAGCTTCATCCTGCCGCCTTCCGCATTATGCAGATACAGCACGATCGGCTTTTCATGCTGATCATCGAGATCGAATATACGCTTCTCGTCTTCAACGCTGACCTTGCCTAGCATATCCTCATCGACGATAGTATCTGCTGGTATAAGGATCTCACCCGTTTCCGGATCGACAATAGGATCTGCAAGCACGTTGCCAAGTATGCGCCGCTTCCATCCAAGCTTCTTCGTAAGTTTGTAGCGGCCAACCGTTGCAAGGTCATAGCGCTTAGGATCAAAGAAAAGTCCCTCGAGAAGCTGACGTGCATTATCCTCTGTAGGCGGCTCACCAGGACGCAGACGACGGTAGATTGACTTCAGTGCCTCTGCCTCATCTGTTGTATCGTCACGCCCAAGTGTAGCACGTATGCGCTCATCATTATTGAACAAATCCAGTATCTGCTGGTTCGAGCCGTATCCAAGCGCACGAATGAGGACCGTCACAGGAAGCTTCCTGGTACGATCTATACGCGCAGATATGATGTCATTAGCATCCATCTCAAGCTCTATCCATGCGCCACGGTTAGGAATAACAGTAGAATTATAGAGCTTCTTTCCAGTTGTATCCATCGAAACCTGATAGTATGCACCTGGAGACCTCACGAGCTGACTGACGATAACACGCTCGGCACCATTGATGATGAACGTACCCGTGTCTGTCATCAGAGGGAAATCCCCCATGAATACTTCCTGTTCCTTGATCTCACCGGTCTCACGGTTAATGAGACGTACGTTCACCCTAAGCGGGGCAGCGAGTGTCACATCACGCTCACGGCATTCGTCAAGCGTATACTTAGGTTCTCCGAGCTTGAAGCCCTCGAACGACAACACAAGGTTGTTTGTGAAGTCAGATATCGGTGAGATATCCTGAAAGATTTCATCTAGCCCTTCCTTCAGGAACCAATCATAGGAATTCCTCTGAATGTCCAGAAGGTGCGGCATCTCCATGACTTCTTTGATTCGTGCATAGGTATATCTGGTTCTTTTGCCGACCGGCACAGGACTAAACACTAGACCCCTCACTCCTTAGCGAAAAATAATAAAAAGACACGGGAACTGCAGGCATCAAAGTATGTACATGAAAAAACAAAAAAGAAAAATGCAAGGCACGTTCTATCGGGATACCTTGCATCTGTTTCCTCCATATCTGTACAACACGGCTATGCCTGCGTATATTTAGTTCCAAACGGGTTTACCCGCGTGATGAGCGCACTAAGACCATCACTTATTCTGTAGTAACTAACAATACCACAGCACATTTTATTTGTCAATACCAAAATAAATAATTTATCAAAAAAATCCGGAAGCAACGCCTCCGGATTTTCCTAGCTAAAATTACTTCAGCTCAACAACTGCACCTGCAGCCTCGAGCTTCTCCTTTGCAGCCTCAGCATCAGCCTTTGCCACGTTCTCCTTGACATTGCCAGGAGCGCCATCAACGAGAGCCTTTGCTTCCTTCAGGCCGAGGCCGGTGATCTCACGAACAGCCTTGATAACGTTGATCTTCTTGTCGCCGACTTCCTTCAGGAATACGGTGAACTCGGTCTTCTCTTCAGCAGCTGCAGCAGCTGGAGCACCAGCAGCAGCAACAGCGACAGGAGCAGCAGCGGAAACGCCGAACTTCTCCTCCATAGCCTTTACAAGCTCGGACAGTTCGAGGACGGTCATGCCCTCAATGGCCTCCATGATTTCTTCTTTGGTCATTTGAATATACCTCCAATTATTTTTAGTTTCAATATTATCTCATATTTCCTATACGGAAAGTGGCATCATGCAGATGCCTGTTCCTTCTGCTTGCGTACTGCATCAAGCACATACACAGCATTGCGGAGAACGCCATGCAACACGTTGACCGTGTTGGAGACAGGAGCCTGCATGCTCGAAAGCAGCTTTGCAATGAGTTCCTCGCGGGACGGCAGGAGTGCGAGCGCCTTTACCTCGTCCACGGAAATGACCCTGCCATCGACAATGCCCTTCTTCACGACGAGAACATCGGTGTCCTCGAGCTTGTTGTCCTTGATGAACTTGACGATGACCTTAGCCGGTGCTACTGCATCCTCCTTGGATACAGCGAGAGCCGTTGTGCCCTCGAGAACATCATCGATATCGCCGAGACCTGCCTCATCCGCAGCGATACGAGTCATCGTGTTCTTCACGACATGATACTCAACGCCTGCCTCCCTGAGTGCACGGCGAAGCTTCGTATCCTGAGCGACGGTCAGTCCCTTATAGCCGGTGAGCACAGCACCCTTTGCGGATGTCAGCTGCTCCTTTATCCCGGCAACGATTGCCTTTTTAGCTTCTGTTGCAGCCATTCTTACACCTCCTTCTCTCTTTCGTCAAAAACGGCCTCTGGCTGTACACCGGAGGCCGCGTATATCTCGCGCCAAACTCCGACCTCGGCAGGCGGGCATCGCCCGTTAGATACCGGCTGTCACCGGTACGCCTGCTGTCTGCAGCCTGCACATTCGTGCGTAATTTTCGATTTTACAGTGGGATTTCTCCCGGTCCGAATCAAGCGTTAAGAGCAACTGGTACGCCAGGGCCCATCGTAGCGCTCAACGTGATTGAGCAAATGTACTGACCCTTTGCAGCGGCAGGGCGCACACGGACGAGCGTATCTACGAGCGTGCGGAAATTCTGTTCGAGCTTCTCAGAGTCGAACGAAGCCTTGCCGATTGGTACATGGACGTTGCCGGCCTTGTCGGTACGATACTCGACCTTGCCTGCCTTTGCCTCAGAAACCGCCTTGGTCACGTCCATGGTGACTGTACCCAGCTTCGGGTTCGGCATAAGGCCGCGCGGTCCGAGAACCTTGCCCAGACGTCCGACCGTGCCCATCATGTCCGGCGTAGCGATAGCAACGTCGAATCCGAGCCAGCCGCCCTGGATCTTCTGAACGATTTCGTCAGAGCCGACAAAGTCTGCACCTGCATCCTCTGCCTCTTTGACCTTAGCTCCCTTTGCGAAAACAAGAACCTTGTTTTCCTTACCCGTGCCGTTTGGGAGCACAACTGCACCGCGAACCTGCTGATCCGCGTACTTCGGATCTACGCCGAGGCGCACATGAAGCTCGATTGTCTCATCGAACTTAGCCGTAGCGGTCTTCTTAACGAGATCCACTGCTTCGGCAGCAGTATAGAGCTTGCCCGGCTCTATGAGCTTCTGGGCATCCTGATACTTCTTGCCTGGTTTTGCCATTAAAATCTTCCCCTTTCGTGGTAACTCGGCCTACGGCCTCCCACGGAAATAATCAGTCGGTGATCTCTATGCCCATACTGCGTGCTGTTCCCTCAATCATACGGGTAGCAGCTTCAAGATCAGCAGCATTGAGATCCTCCATCTTGGTCTTTGCAATCTCCTGAGCCTTAGCACGGGAAACCTTTGCGACCTTCGTCTTGTTCGGCTCACCAGAAGCCTTCTCAATGCCTGCAGCCTTCTTCAAGAGTACAGCAGCCGGCGGGGTCTTCGTAATGAACGTGAACGACCTGTCTTCGAAAACAGTGATCTCAACAGGGATGATGAAACCTGCCTGCTTTGCGGTACGCTCATTGAACTCCTTGACGAACGCCATGATGTTGACGCCTGCCTGGCCGAGTGCCGGGCCTACCGGAGGAGCCGGTGTAGCTTTACCTGCAAGAACCTGCAGCTTTACGACCTTCGTAACCTTCTTTGCCATGATAACACCTCCTTGACGTGGTATCCGCCACCAGGGCAGTTACTGAATTTTTTCAACCTGGTCGAAACCAAGCTCTATCGGAATCTCACGTCCTGGCATATCAACCAGGATCTTGAGCTTCGCCTTCTCTGTGTCGACAGCTTCTACGCTGCCTGTAAAGTTCTCGAACGGGCCATCGGTTATGCGAACCTGATCGCCAGCCTCTACATCGATATTCACGATGCGTGGCTTGACCTCGTCTTCTTCCGAGATTCCCTCGTCCGTTCCCCCGCTTGTCTGGCGGAGAATGTGCTTCACTTCGTCGTCTGTAAGCGCGGTCGGATTCGTGCCCGATCCAACGAAGCCGGTAACGCCCGGCGTGTTGCGCACAACGTACCATGACTCATCTGTCACAATCATATCGACGAGTACATAGCCTGGGAATATCTTGCGCTTGACGACCTTCTTCTCGCCGCCCTTGATCTCGATTTCATCCTCGAGCGGTACAATGACATTGAAGATGCACTGCTCCATGTCCATCGTATGGACGCGGGACTCGAGATTCATCTTGACCTTGTTCTCATATCCTGAGTAGGTATGGACGACGTACCAATGGCGCTCGCCCGTCTTTCCATCGTTCTCCATGGTGCACCTCCAATCAGTGCAGGATCATGGCAAATATCCGGGCAAATATCGTGTCACACACCCATATCAGGGCGCAAACAACAATCGTTGCTACAGCCACGGCACCCGTATCTGTTACGAGCTCCTTCTTACCCGGCCAGTTTACCTTCTTGAGTTCAGCCTTGACTTCCTTGAGAAACTGCATCGGGCGGAAGCCTTCCGGCTGCACGGATGAATTGTCCTCCGTCAAAGCCTTTTCACATCCTATCTTATGCAAATATCACTTAGTCTCCTTATGGAGAGTGTGCTTCTTGCAGAACTTGCAGTACTTCTTGAGCTCGATACGATCCGGATCATTCTTCTTGTTCTTGTTCGTCCGGTAGTTACGGCTCTTGCATTCCGTACATGCCAGCGTAATGTTGTTGCGCACCTCGATACACCCCTTTATATAAAAATCTCGTTTCAAACGTCACTCATATAATTTATCATAAGTGTCTCCCACTGTCAACAAAGATTATTGATAAAAAAACAGATATTATGATATATAGAGCGCGTTGTCTGATACAAAACAAAAAGCTCCGCAAAGTGGAGCTTTCATTTACAAATGGTGGCGGCGCGGAGATTCGAACTCTGGACACTGCGGGTATGAACCGCATGCTCTAGCCAACTGAGCTACGCCGCCTTATATGGAGCTGATGACCGGGATTGAACCGGTGACCTTATCCTTACCAAGGATACGCTCTACCGACTGAGCTACATCAGCGTTCCTGCTTTGGTTGCGGAGAGAGGACTCGAACCTCTGACCTCCGGGTTATGAGCCCGACGAGCTACCAGCTGCTCTACCCCGCGATATAAAATGGTGGGCAGGGATGGATTCGAACCATCGTAATCCGAAGATGACAGATTTACAGTCTGTTCCCTTTAACCACTCGGGCACCTACCC